>JASLBZ010000100.1 GCA_030146285.1 Neisseriaceae bacterium
CCATTGGCGCTGCTTTAAGTGTGTGTGTGGGCCATGCTTTGGGGATGAATGAAAAAGTGCGGGCACGCTATATTTCCGGTGTGGGCATCGTGCTTGGGACGTGTATGTCTTTGGTGACTTGTGTGTTGACGTTTGTATTTCGACATGAGCTATTGGAAGTGTATTCCAATAACCAAGAAGTCATCACGATTGGTGGTTATTTGTTGATTTTCAATGCACTGTTTCAAGTACCAGACGCCATACAAACCATTTCTTCGGGTGCTTTACGTGGTTATAAAATCACCAAAGTTCCCATGTTAATTCACGCATTGGCATTTTGGGTTTTTGGATTGTTCTTGGGCATGTTCTTGGCGTTTAAATGGAGCATGGGCATTTACGGCTTCTGGATTGCGCTGATTGTCGCGCTTAGCTTGGCGGCTTGTGCTTTGGTGTGGTACACACAAAAATGCAGTATTAAAGTTATTAAAGTTATTAAAAATAAAAAGGTGGTGGTTTAAATGCAGGACAATACCATTGAAAAAAATATTGAACTCAAGGCATTGAATACATTTGGTTTGCCAGCAAAAGCATTGAATTTTGTGCGCTTAAGCGATACCAAAATGTTGCCAGAAATCATGGCCTCGGATGCATACCAAATAGGCCCATTATTGTGGCTTGGTGGTGGCAGTAATATCGTATTTCAAGACAATGTTTCTGGGCTTGTGATTCAGGTTGCCACCCGTGGTATCGAAAAAGTCAAAGAAGATGAGTCTCATGTTTGGGTGGATGTTGCCGCTGGTGAGGTTTGGCATGATTGGGTGTTGTATGCCATTGAGCAAGGTTGGTTTGGGCTTGAAAATTTAAGTTTAATCCCTGGCACGGTTGGTGCTGCGCCTGTTCAAAATATTGGCGCTTATGGGGTAGAAGTTAAAGACGTGATTGATGCGGTTTTTGCCATCCACACCCAAAGCGGTGAAAAACAGGTTTTTTTACACGATGATTGTCAATTTGCATACCGCAACAGCATCTTTAAAAATGAAGTGAAAGGGCAATACTTTATTGAAAAGGTTCGCTTTCGTTTGAACAAAGCATTTCATGCCAAAACAGGTTATGGTGATTTGCAAAGTGTTGCTAAAAATCTGGCACAAGGTGGTGATTTAAATGCTAAAATCATTTCAGATGCAGTCATTCAGTTACGCCAATCCAAGTTGCCCGACCCGCATGTATTGGGCAATGTGGGCAGCTTTTTTCACAACCCCATTGTGAGTCTTGATGTTGCAAATATGTTAACAAATCGTTATCCTGAATTGCCACGTTACCCATACCAAGACCACCAAGTGAAACTGGCTGCCGGTTGGTTAATTGATCAAGCTGGTCTTAAGGGCTTTAGTATTGGGCATGCTTGTGTTCATGCCAAACAAGCTTTGGTCTTGGTTAATACTGGAAATGCGACATCTGAAGATGTGTTATTACTATGTAAACATATTCAAAAGACAGTTCGCGAAGCATTTGGCATCAATTTGATGCCTGAACCAAGCTTTATTCCAGAAAAAGCGCCACAACAATAAAATACAAGCACGAGGGCAAGTTAAATCATGAAGCAAAATACATACGATAGAATTGTTGATGCGAGTTTAGAACTGTTTAACCGTGATGGCGAACGCAATGTCAGTACCAATCACATTGCAGCTTACTTAGGCATCAGTCCTGGGAATTTGTATTACCACTTTCGAAATAAAAATGAAATTATTATGCAACTGTTTATTCGCTATCGCGATGACATGTTGCATTTGCTTAACAGTGAAGCAACACCATTAAGCAGTGAGGACATGATTAAGTTCATGATTGCGGTATTTGACTCAATGTGGCGTTACCGTTTTTTCTTCGCTGATGTGAACACGTTGCTATCACGCAGTACCGAGCTGTCAGGTGAGCACCAGTCCTTTACATGGGCACACGTTTCACCTTTGATTTTTAAACACTTTAAAAATCTGGTTAATTCGGGTGTGTGCGATATGGACGATGAAACCATTGATGGTTTGACTTTGAATATTTGGTTAATCAGCCGTTATTGGTATGTGTTTGATGGCTCTATTCACAACAAGCAATTGCCTGAGCATTCTAAGATGCGCGGTATTCGCCAAGTGTTAGGGCTATTAAAGCCGTATGTTGCACCATCGCAATTGCCAAAATTTAATGAAGTGTATTACGACTTAACTGAAAAAATAAATGTATTGGGTGACTAATACTGGGATGAAGCTGTTTTTATTAAGGGGAATAAAAACAGCTTATTTTTTGTTTAAAATAATCAGATGTCTACGGAAATGGAATTATGCCAAATTTTTTATTTGTGTCAGCGGGTGCAAAAGCGGGTTTGACCACAACGACATTGGGTGTGATGCGCGCCATTGAGCAAAATGGTTTGCGTCCTTGTTTTTACAAACCGATTGCTCAAGGTCGCTATGAGCAAGAAGGCGTTGATACAGCCAGCTTTTTTGCAGAAGAGATTTTCAATCATGCTTGTCCTAAGCCTTTGAGTATTCAGGAAGTTGAAAACTATTACTCAAACAATCAAAACGAAGAAGTGATTGAGACCATTGTCGGGCGTTTTAATGCCATTGATCCGGACAGCTATGATGTCATGGTGATTGAAGGCGTGGTTTTGGACAGTGAAAACAGTTATTTGTCTCGTTTTAATATTGCCATTGCTCAAGCGCTACATGCCAAAATTGTGATGGTGATGGCAGTGGATGATTTGACCGCAGAGCAAGTTGCCGATCAATTGACTTTGTCACTTTATGAGTTTGGTGAAGGCAATATTGACGTGGCTGGTTTTATTTTGAACCGTTTGCCCGCGAACACCGATAAAGATGCTTTTATCAAAGCCATTTTGGGTAATATCCGTGGCAATCATGGCTTAATTTGCTTGGGTGCTGTGCATACAGACAGTGCCAAATCGGCACGACGCATGTTGGATGTGGCACGCTTTTTGGATGCTGAAGTTCTGAATGGGCATGAAAACTTAACCCACTCTCGTGTGCTTGAATATGTTGTTGCAGGGCGCTCAGCTACCCACATGACCGACCGCTTTCAGCCAGGGGCTTTGATTATTTCTCCGGGAGACCGTGAGGACATTATGATGGCCAGTGCATTAAAGTCGTTAAGTGGCGTGCCATTAGCCGGTTTGGTTTTAAGCTGCGACTCTCGACCTTCTGCCAGTGTGGTGGATTTGGTGTCTCCTGCCATGAACAATAAAATCCCCGTTTTGTTAACCCACCATGATACTTACCACACCGCTGAATTGTTATCGAATCAGCCGTTAAGCATTCCATTTGATGACTTGCCACGCATGGAAGGCATTATCTCGCACATTGCAGAGAGCATTGAAGTGAAGACCTTGACCACGCACATTGATGCACCACGTGATTTGCGCATGTCACCCCCGGCTTTTAGATACCAAATGATGGAACGTTCTCGAGCTGCGAATAAACGCATTGTTTTGCCAGAAGGTGCAGAACCGCGTACCGTTCAGGCTGCCATTGTTTGCCATGAAAAAGGCATTGCCCATTGCATCTTATTGGCAACCAAGCAAGAAATGGATGAAGTGACCAAATTGCATGGCTTGAAATTACCAGAAGGTGTCGAGGTTATTGACCCTGCCAGTATTCGTGCTCAATATGTGCCACACATGGTTCAAATGCGTAAAAGTAAAGGTTTAACCGAAAAACAAGCAGAAGACCAATTGGGCGATAATGTGGTGTTAGGCACCATGATGTTGGCCGTTGGCGATGTTGATGGTTTGGTTTCTGGTGCAATTCATACTACTGCCAACACCATTCGACCAGCACTGCAGTTGATTAAAACCGCACCCGATGCGGCATTGGTATCGAGTGTTTTCTTTATGTTGATGCCAGATCAAGTTTTGGTTTATGGCGACTGTGCAGTTAACCCTGAGCCTTCCGCTGAGCAATTGGCCGATATTGCGATTCAATCTGCTGACTCAGCCAAATTGTTTGGCATTGAGCCTTGTGTGGCGATGATTTCTTATTCCACAGGGGCTTCTGGTACGGGCGCTGATGTTGAAAAAGTGATTAAAGCCACTGCGATTGCCAAAGAAAAACGCCCAGATTTGTTAATTGATGGGCCTTTGCAATACGATGCAGCCAGTGTGCCAAGTGTGGGCCAGCAAAAAGCCCCCAATAGTAAAGTCGCAGGTAAGGCAACGGTATTTGTATTCCCAGACTTAAACACGGGCAATACGACTTACAAAGCCGTACAGCGCAGCGCCAATGTGGTGAGTGTCGGCCCTATGTTGCAAGGCTTAAACAAACCTGTCAACGATTTGTCTCGTGGTGCTTTGGTGGACGATATTGTGTATACCATTGCTTTAACCGCAATTCAGGCTTTGCAAGAATAATCTTGTTTGATTGCCTGTAATGAATAAAAAAGCAAACCATTTGGTTTGCTTTTTTCTTTTTTAGCATTCATTTTTCAGTTGTAAAGTGGCACTTAAAGGCAAGTGATCTGACAGTTTTGACCAAGGCTCACCCGTGTGAACGTGAGCACTGATAATTTCTAGATTGCGGATGTAGA
The DNA here is from genome assembly GCA_030146285.1 of Neisseriaceae bacterium. Classification (GTDB taxonomy): domain Bacteria; phylum Pseudomonadota; class Gammaproteobacteria; order Burkholderiales; family Neisseriaceae; genus JASLFS01. The sequence continues at coordinate 4,573 of JASLBZ010000100.1, forward strand.
TTCTGTCTAAACTTAAGACGGGCAAGCGAGCAGGGAAGCTGCGAGGCAGTTTACCCAGTGATGTCATAAACACCTCTTGCATGCCCAAAGTATTGCCCAAACCTTCACAAGATTTATGTGACCAATCGTTAAAATCACCGGCTAAAATCAAAGGAAAGCTTGGGTCAATGCTGTTGCAAACGTATTCTTGAATGGCTTGGTATTGTTTGACTCGGTCTGCATGGCGCAAATTTAAATGAGCGCACAAAGCAACCAAAGGTTTGTCCCAATGGGTTGGGTGAATTTCACAATGCAAGACGCCACGTTGCTCTAGTTTGTTGACCGTGATATTGACATTGTGCTTTGGATCTAGAGGAAACCGACTTAAGACAGCATTGCCATGGTGGCGGCTGGGGAACTCGGCGTTTTTCCCGTAGGTGCGGTTAAAAGCCAAATATTCACCAAAAAAATCATGTTGTGATTCATCAGGGTAATCGTTGTATTTGACGGCACGTTTAAGGTTGTGTCCTTGCACTTCTTGCAAGAACAAAATATCGGTGGTGAGGTTTTTTAAGGCTTGGGCAATATCAATGACTTGGACATGCCGATTTAAAGCTGACATGCCTTTGTGGGTATTGTAGGTGGTGATGGTAATCGGAACCGGTTGTTTTGACATTACAGTAACAAGCCATTTCATTGTGTGATTCAATATGCATTTTATTATGGCATAACCATGCATGAATGTTGAATAATTAATGTTTTTTTAAAACGGATTGTGATAAAAAACAAGCTTTAAAAGCATTCTGGATTCTACGAGCCAAGAATGCCTATTGAATCCGCTAAATTGGTATGAAGAGTACCATGATTTTATAGGTCATCTTTAACGCTGTAATACGTTAGCGCGATTTTTTGTGCCACTGAGCGCAAGGTTTTATTCAAAGGAATGTTCTGGTGTTTAATGGCTTCAAAGCGTTTTAAGCGAGCATCATTGCCTGAAATGGCTTCGGCAATAATGCGGCCGGCTAAATTGGTCAAGGCCACACCATGACCAGAAAACCCTTGAGCATAGTAAATATTGGGCGCCAAACGACCCCAGTCAGGCGCGCGATTGGCCGTGGCATCGACATAGCCTTTCCAAGTATAGTCCAGTTTTACGTTCGACAATTGTGGGAAATAGGCTACGATTTTTTTCTTAATCGCTTCGCCCATTAAGACGGAATCATCGCCCCGATAAGAGACTTCACCACCAAACAGCAAGCGATTATCAGCACTTAGGCGGTAGTAGTTAAGTAAGTGATTGGAATCACATACGGCCAGTCTTGGGCTGATTAAGGCGTTGGCCACATTCGCATCCAGCTTTTCGGTGGCGGTGACTTGGGTGGCTATGGGCATGATGCGACGCTGTAACGGTTTTAATAAGGTATCTTGTAAATTTTCAATATACACATTGGCAGCGAGTACCAAATTTTTGGCAATCACTTTACCTTCTTTGGTGTCAATATGAGCCATACCATCAATCATTTGTACCTTGATGACAGGGCTTTGCTCATAAATGACAGCACCCATATTCAATGCTGCTTTTGCCAAACCTAAGCAATAATTCATGGGGTGTAAATGACCAGAATTGGCATCGTAAAGCGCACCAATATAGTGTGTGCTGGCAATGTGTTTTTCTGTGGTGGCTTTGTCCCACAATTCAAACACATGAGCACCAAACAATTTGGCTTCATCTTGGAGGTGTTGTAAATCATTCAGCTGGCGCTCTTTAATGGCCAAAGTGGCATAACCATCTTGCCAATCGCATTGGATATGATGTTTGCTGATGCGCTCTTTGACAATATCAACCGCTTCTATACCCACATCCCAAAAAAATTGAGCTTGGTCGATGCCAAACTGCTCAATAAATACACCCATCCCACAAGCATAACCAGCAATGACTTGACCACCATTGCGACCAGAGGCACCAAAAGCAATTTTGCTGCCTTCTAATAAAATGGCCTGCTGTCCTTTTTCGGTTAGTTCCAATAAAGTACTCACGCCAGTGATGCCACCACCAATAATACAAGTATCAACAGCAATTTCTTCTGTTAAAGTCGGGCAGTCCAAAATTAAATTGGCCGTAGCCGCATAATACGAATCGACATGCTGGGTTTGGGTGTAATTCAAGGTGTTTCTCCCGATGGATTAATGAAATGGCATTTGGTTATTTTAAAACCGTTATGACGAAACCCCAAAGGCATGATTGATTGTTATTTTGTCAGCAATTGTATTGAAATACCATGACAAAAGAAAGTGTTCTGCTTGCTTCAAAATAGTGATGATTTGGCTATCGGTGAATTTAGATTGTTTCATTGCAAAATCTTCTGCGTATAGATGACGAGAAAATTCTACGTTTGGCTGCTATTGTTTTTAGGGGGGATTACCCTTTGTTGATTGGCTTGGAAGTTGATGAATTGGTTGATTAAGTAATCATTGGTGCCGCGCAGTTCAATACCATCAAAACCAGCAGCAATAGCATACCCATCTTCAAATTGGCACAAGATAGAACCCGATGGATTTTGATTCATCGCTGATAAAAATAGGCAGCCTGAAAGCATTCAGGCTGCCTGTTTTTTTGATGATGGGTTAAGCTTTACGCTTCTTTGGGTTTGCGATCAACCATAATTGTGGCTTCACCAGTGGTCACCACAGTGTCTTTGACTTTGCAGATGGTTTCCAAAGTCACGCGGCGGCGTTGTTCGTTAATTTCTTTAACAACGGCAATGGCAGTCACTGTGTCACCAATGTGCACAGGGGCTTTGAAGCTTAATTGTTGGTCTAGATAAATCGCGCCAGGACCAGGTAATTTCATGCCCAAGACGGTTGATATTAAGGCTGCATTAAACATGCCATGCACAATGCGCTCTTTAAACATGGTGGTGGCTGCGTATTCTGCATTAATGTGAACAGGATTGTTGTCACCTGAAATACCAGCGAACAACACTACATCTGCTTCCGTGATGGTTTTGGCATGAGAAGCACTCATGCCAACGCTTAAATCTTCTAGATAATAGCCGTGCAAAGCATCCATTGGTTTTCCTTATGTTTTCGTTTGGATTGGTAAATAGTAGCATAGCATATTGCATTGCAGCACTGTACTGAAAAAAGCAAAACAGCAGAATGAATGTCTGCTGTTTGTATGTTTCAGGTATTTTATCGCAATCAGAATATTACTGGCTTAAAACATCCACACCTTTAGGTGGTGTGAATTTGAAGTTGGCTGGTTTCAAATTCGATGAGCTGTTGATCGAACCAAATTTAATGCTGGTTTGGTTGCCAAAGCTGTCTTTTAATTGCATGGCGCTCAAGGCATCACCTTTAAAGCCAATACGAATGAATTGGTAACCAGAGTTTTTGCTTTTTGGGGTTGCCAACACATATTCAACACCATTTTCAGTTCCATCTTCTTTTAAAGTATAGCTGCTATCCAATGTTGCTTTGTCAGACAAGAAGGCAGCAGGGCTGTCACCTAATGCAGATTTTTGTGATTTTTTGGTCACTTGTGCCAAATCTTTGTCATAAAGCCAAACAGTCGTACCATCACCAATAATGCTTTGTTGGTAGGGTTTGTTGTAATGCCATTTGAAGTAACCAGGGCGTAAAATTTCAAAACTGCCAGAAGAGGTAATGCTTTTCTTTTTGCTTTTAACCACTTGGTTAAAAGTACCTGTAATGCTTGTGGTTTCACTGTTGAATTTTTTTAATGATTCAATGGCACCCGCTTGGGCTTGGGTGATACCAAAAGTAAGACTTGCAAAAGTCAAAGCCGTTAAAATAAAGTTTTTACGCATGATTATCCCTTGTTCACATTGTGCTGTCAGTGTGAGACTGTTATTTAAGAAATACAAGTTTATTATTGGTATTTTAGGCTGATATTTCATTTGTTAACACAAATTAATACTTAAAATGTTTTTGGCGTTCAGATGCCCAGTAATGTAAAACAAAAATGGCATAGAAAAATGATAATGGCTTTTTCAAAGTTTTGCTAGTGGGTGCGTCAGAGGGCATATTGTTTTTTGACAGGTCTTCAATTTGTGTTAGATTGGCATTCAATGACCTCAGAAGATTGAAAAGGATGGCGCAATGATTCAGGCAGTGTTGTTTGATTTGGATGGGACTTTGGCAGACACGGCAACGGATTTGGGTGAAGCCATTAATCGCTTATTGCGTCTAGAAAACAAGGCAGAATTGCCCATGAGCGAGATTCGACCCATTGCCAGTTATGGTGCCAATGGTTTATTGGAGAAGGCATTTAATATCGATAAAAGCCATCCTGAGCATGCCTGGTGGCGCAATCGGTACTTGGATGAATATGCGCAGTGCTTGGCACAGTCGACGGTTCTGTTTCCTCAAGTGAACGGATTGATTGATGCGATTGTGGCTCGCGGCTTATCATGGGGCATTGTCACCAATAAGCCAGAGCGCTTTACCACACCATTGCTGCCACATTTGGGGCTTGAAAATACGCCAGAAGTGGTCATTAGCTGTGGTGGGACGCCTTTTGCTAAGCCACATACTCGACCCATGTTTGAAGCATGTACTGCTTTGAATGTGCTGCCGGAAGCGTGTGTTTATGTGGGCGATGCACAATTTGATATGGTTGCCGGAAAAAATGCAGGGATGAAAACAGTCTTGGTCAACTGGGGTTATTTGCACCCAAATGATGATTTAGATGCATGGCCGATTGACGCACGAATCGACTCTCCCATGGCGCTATTGCCGTTGCTAGATACATGGTGTCTTTAATTGGGCTTTATCTTGTCCACAGTTTTTGTGGATAAGCATGTGAATAATAGCCTGTGAATTCACAAAACTGTAATGAAAACAGAATCGGCACTGTTGTTGCCTAAAAAATAAGCAAAATAGTGTGTTTGTTCAGGCCATTGAAAAGATGTTGTTCTGAAAATGGCAAACTCAAAACACAAAAAAAGGGTAGAATAATCGCCTATATGAACAATCGTGTTCGGTGATGTGACCGAATGCTCTTAACTGGAAAAGTACGGATCATGAAAAGCAGTCAGTTCTTTATTTCAACTTTAAAAGAAGCTCCCGCAGAAGCTGAGTTAATCAGCCACCAATTAATGTTGCGTGCCGGCTTGGTCAAACGCTTGTCTTCAGGATTATACACTTGGATGCCCATGGGCTTGCGCGTGATGCGCAAAGTAGAAGCCATTGTGCGAGAAGAGATGGTGCGCATCGATGCGGTAGAGTTATTAATGCCAGCCGTACAGCCAGCTGAATTGTGGCAAGAATCAGGTCGCTGGGATTTTTATGGCAAAGAATTGTTGCGCTTAAAAGACCGTCACGATCGTGATTTTTGTGTGGGGCCAACCCATGAAGAAGTCATCACGGATGTGATTCGCAAAGAAATCACCAGCTACAAACAATTGCCAGTGAGTTTTTTCCAAATTCAAACCAAATTCCGTGATGAAGTGCGCCCTCGCTTTGGTGTGATGCGTGCGCGTGAATTTGTGATGAAAGATGCGTATTCATTCCATGCTGATTTTGCTTCTTTAGAAGCCACTTACCAAGATATGTACAATGCGTATTGCCGTATTTTTGATCGCTTGGGCTTGGATTACCGCCCAGTGGCAGCCGATACAGGCAGCATTGGTGGTTCTGGTTCTCACGAGTTTCAAGTATTGGCTTCTAGTGGTGAGGATGTGATTGCGCATTCGGACAGCTCTGATTACGCAGCGAACGTTGAGTTAGCCGCTACTTTACGCCAAGAGGGCACGCGTACTGTGGCCAGCGAAGAATTGATTAAAGTCCACACGCCAAACACCAAGACCATTCAAGCATTGGTAGAATTTTTAAATATTCCTGTTGAAAAAACCGTTAAATCGATTGTGGTTGAGGGTGAAGAAGACGGTGAATTGGTATTGTTATTATTGCGTGGTGATCACGAATTCAATGATATTAAAGCTGAAAAATTAGCCGGCGTGAAATCGCCTTTGACCATGGCAAGTTCTGCTGCGATTCAGGATGCCTTTGGTGCAGCAGGGGGATCCTTGGGTCCTATTGGCTTTACTGGTAAGGTCTATGCTGACTTTGCGGTGGAGTTGTTGGCTGATACCGTTATCGGTGCCAATGAAAACGACTACCACTATACTGGCTTTAATTTTGGCCGTGATGCAGCTGAGCCTGAATTTGCTGATATTCGCAATGTTGTTGATGGCGATCCATCGCCAGATGGCGTGGGTAGCTTGCGCTTGGTGCGCGGTATTGAAGTGGGCCATGTGTTCCAATTGGGTCAAAAATACACCGAAGCTTTGAATGCCAAATTTTTGGACAACAACGGCAAGAGCCAGTTTATGGAAATGGGTTGTTACGGTATTGGTGTTACCCGTATTGTTGCTGCTGCCATTGAGCAAGGCTTTGACGAAAAAGGCATTATTTGGACCAAAAACATGGCGCCATTTAGTGTGGTGATTGTACCAATGAACTACAAAAAATCAGAAACGGTGAAAGTCGCAGCTGATGACATTTACGCACAATTGCGTGCTGCTGGTGTTGATGTGTTGTTGGATGACCGTGACGAGCGTGCTGGTGTGTTATTGGCTGACTCTGAGTTGTTGGGTATTCCACTTCGCATCGTGGTTGGTGATCGTGGTTTGAAAAATGCAGAAGTCGAATATGCAAGACGTTGTGGTGACGGTTCTGAAAACGTAGCAATCGATGCTGTTGTGGCTCAAGTTTTGGCTGATTTAGCGTAAAAACGTCGAGATAAACAGACCCAAAAAGGCTACGTGAGTGGCCTTTTTTTGTCAGCAGCGTGGATGAACCCCAAACACCCATTCTCATCAAAATAAGGATGCAATATGGATTACCAAGCTCGAAGTGGTTTATTGAATGGCAAGATTATTTTAATCACCGGCGCCGGTGATGGTATTGGCAAAGAAGCGGCCATGACTTTTGCTCAATTTGGTGCGCAGGTGATTTTATTGGGCAGAACCCAAAGTAAATTGCAACAAGTTGCTGATGACATTCAGGCGGCTTATGCTCAGACACCTGAAACAATCGCCTTGGATTTGTTAACCCTGAATGCCGAGCAGTGTGAGGCTGTGCTAGCCAAATTGCAGGCACAGTATGGACGCTTAGATGGGCTGCTGAATAATGCCGGCTTGTTGGGTCAAGTTGCGCCCATGTTAGAACAAGACCCCGATGTTTGGGCTAAGGTAATGCAGGTTAATGTCAACGCAACATTCATGTTGACTCAGGCTTTGTTGCCATTGTTGTTAAAATCCAAGCAGGCCTCCTTGGTGTTTACCAGTTCTGGTGTGGGCAAAAAAGGGCGCAAACACTGGGGCGCTTATGCCGCTTCTAAATTTGCGACAGAAGGCATGGTTCAGGTTTTGGCCGATGAATTTACGCCCACTCAATTGCGTATTAATGCCATTAATCCCGGTGTTACACGCACCAAAATGCGTGCCAGTGCCGCGCCAGAAGAGGATGCCATGACCATTGCAACGCCTGCTGATATTATGCCAATTTATTTGTATTTGATGGGTGATGACAGCAGTGGTGTCAGTGGTGTGAGCTTCAATGCACAAGAACATTTGATTCAAAAACCATGAACAATGGCAGTCTTTTGATTGAAATAGGAAAAGAAACAATATGAATAAAAAATTAAGCCTTTTATTGTTAAGCGCATCATTGGGTCTGAGCTCTTTTGTCATGGCAAAACCCAGCACCAATATTGCTTCTGAGAATACTTACCATGCCAAGTCATGCCAATTAAGCGAAGAAAAAAAGATGGTTTGTTCGGAGTACAGTGTTCAATTTCCTGTTTATTCTGGGCAGTCTGCAGTTTGGGTGAATAAAGTCATTGCCAATAATGTGCGTTTGGCTGTGGCGGATGACAATCAAAAAGGGGGCAGCGATTGGCAAAAATTCATTCAATACCATGCCGATTTAAGTGTCAATGTTGACAGCAGTGATGGCTATGTATCGACTCAAGATGTGAGTGTTGGTGTGAGTTTGCAAGGGCAAGATAATCAGTGGTTGGCCTTGGAAGTGACGCCCTACACCTATTACCGTGGCGCCGCACATGGCATGCCATCTCGCTATTTCAATGTATTGGATTTGAATAACGAAAAAATCGTGATGCTGGATGATATTTTGCTAAAAGGCCAGCAAGTCAAAGAGGATTTGCAAGCAGCACAATACCAAGCTGCCAAACAGTATTTTATGCAAAATGCCGATATGAGCGAAGCCGACGTGGAGCAGCAGTTGACTTCGGAGATGTTTGGTTTTCATTTGAGCGAAGATTGGCGTCCTGTAAAAGGCGGTTTGGTATTTGGTTACGGCGCTTATGAGATCGCACCTTATGCAATGGGTTTGCCAGAGATTTTTGTGCCAAGTGATCAATTGAAAAAAATACTGAAGCCCGAAGTATTAAAACAGTTGGCCAACTGGCCAGTAACCTACACAGTTCAGTAACATTCTCAGGTTGCCTAAACATAGGCAGCCTGAATGCTGATATGCTGTTTAAACAAGCAATGAAATACACCTGATAAATTTTGTCACATTGTTGTCATGTCAATTGGCAATACTGTATACATGTTTCAATAAACCACAGTTTTGACTAACTGGTATTGGTCAGCAGTTTCAATAAAGGATGTGATGCATGATGAATTGGCGACAGCTGTTAAGCACACAGCGCTTTAAAATCAAAGATGGAGAAGTTCAAACCACCTCAACTCCGTCCACTTTAGAAGGTGTTGATGCCCTTCGTACGGATTTTCATATTGATTATGATCGGGTGGTTTTTTCTGGCTCATTTCGCAGCCTCGGTCGCAAAACCCAAGTGCATCCATTTGCCAAAGATGACCATACCCATAACCGTTTGACCCACAGCATTGAAGTTGCAAGCGTGGGGCGAAGCATTGGCAATCGAGTTGGCATCATGTTGCAATCGGGTGAGCATTTGTCAAAAAAAATTGCTGCATCAACCATTGGTAGTGTGATTCAAGTTGCCTGCTTGGCACATGATTTAGGCAACCCACCGTTTGGACACACAGGTGAATACGCAATACGCGATTGGTTTTTGGAAGAGTCACACCAAAAATACCTAAGTGCTTTAAGTGATGTGGAACGCCAAGACATTGTGACTTATGAGGGCAATGCCCACAGCTTGCGCGTGGTCTCTCATTTGGAAATGTACCGTGGTCGCGGTGGCATGCGTTTGACTGCAGCGAGTTTGGGAACGCTTTTAAAATACCCTTGGAGCAGTTCCGCACCGCTTGGCAAACATAAATTCAATATTTATCAAACAGAAATGCCATTAATTCATCGGGTAGCGCAAGAGTTGGGACTGCCACAAAAAGGCGACGCACAGTGGGCACGGCATCCATTGTCTTATTTAATGGAGGCAGCTGACGATATTTGCTACGCTTTATTGGATTTAGAAGATGCCGTCGAAAGCAATTTACTGCATGAGCATGATATTGAGATGGTGTTGTCACCTTTGACATCGGTAGAAAATGCTTGGCAAGCACCTTCAAAAAGACAGCGTTGTGCCATGATGCGTGGTATTGCCATTGGTCGGGCAATCGATGATGTGGCACACACATTTATGCGTAACCATCAGGCATTGTTGGCAGGCGAGTTGCCTGCACACGATATATTGTCTTTGTGTCACCCGGATGTTCGCGATACCTTAGAAGCCGCAAAGTCTTTGGCAAGAGAGCGAATTTTTAAACATGAAAGCAAGCTAATCACTGAATTGGCTGCATATCCTTGTATCGGTTCCATTTTGAATTTGCTGATTCCTGCCGCACAAGCTTACGTTGAATCTGGACAGATTAACCACAAGCAATCTTTGGCATTGAACTTAATGCAAGACGAGCCATTGGAAAAAACAGATACGCTGTACATGGCTTATATGAAGGTTTTGGACTTCGTCGGTGGTATGACAGATAACGCTGCGGCGCAGTTAGCGCGAGAAGTTTCTGGAATTGGCATGGTGTAAGTAGCCATCTTCCTTTAAAATAGCATCATTATTTATTTTCAGGCAGCCTTTTAAAACAAAAGGCTGCCTGAAATCATTGTACAAAAAGACTGTAATTATATGACGATAGAAGAACAAGATACGATGCGTTTGTCCAAGCGCATGGCACAATTGGGTTTGTGTTCACGTCGCGAAGCCGATAGCTATATTGAGCAAGGTTGGGTTAAAGTGAATGGTCAGATTGCCATTTTAGGGCAAAAAGTCACTGAACAAGACCGCATTGATTTATCCAAAGAAGCCCATCAAAAACAATCAGAACGCGTGACCATTATTTTGCATAAACCTGTGGGTTATGTGAGTGGACAAGCTGAAAAAGGCTATTCTCCTGCAGTGAGTTTGATTACAGCAGAAAATCACTGGGAAGAAGACCCCAGTCGCATTCGTTATTCAGCAGAGCACCAAATTGGCTTAGCGCCAGCAGGGCGTTTGGATATCGAATCAACAGGCTTGTTGGTATTGACCCAAGATGGTCGTATTGCCAAGCAATTAATCGGTGAAAACAGCCCGACCACCAAAGAATATTTGGTGCGTGTGCGCGGTACTTTAAGCGAAGAAGGCTTGAAATTATTGAACCATGGCATCATCTTGGATGGAGAGGCCTTGCTTGAAGCACAAGTGGTTTGGCAAAATGAAGATCAATTGCGATTTGTGCTGCGCCAAGGTAAAAAACGTCAAATTCGTCGCATGTGTGAAACCGTTGGTTTGCGTGTGATGGGCTTGAAGCGCATTCGCATGGGGAAAGTAAAATTGGGTCGTTTACCGCAAGGAAAATGGCGTTACTTGGCTGCGAATGAACGCTTCTAATATCAAAATGAAGGGTGAAAGCGCATGAGTCGCGCCGTTGTCGAAGATTATTTACAAACCCAAGGTTTGCCATTGCCAGTTGAAGAAGTGGAAATGGCTTATGCAACCTTGGCCGCTATTTTACAAATAGCACCCAATTTAGAGATTGCGTTCAATCCATGGCAGGTTGAAGAGTCAACAGCCAACAATCCAGCCGAACACTTCTTTCAATTGCAAGAACATCTGCCCATTAGCGAAAAAACAGAACTCACGCTCAAAGCCATTTATGCCATGCTCGATTCGATTACCGAACGATTTCCAGCATCGGCTCGTGTGTTTGTACGAGCCAGTCACAGCCCAGAACATTTAATGCGCATCTCTCACATCAATGTGAAAAGTGCCAATCATTTGTTAATGGATGAAAATGCAGTGGCGGTAGAAGATGTCATGTTTGTGCGTGCGGCCTTAACAGGTTGGGCCAATGTGATTGACAATGCACCGCAGTGGGTTCAATGGGGCGATGCACCAGAACAACTGCTTCATTACGGCAATAGCCATTTGTCTTTGCCAATTAGCAAACCAGATGGCGCTATTTTGGGTATGGTTGCAGTTTCTCACCCTGATGTGTCAGGTTTGAGTCAAGAAGCACAAGTGTGGTGGACAGCATTGGCCATTGTTTTGGCCAATATCTTGCCTGCCAATTTACCAGAAGCTTGGGTCTACCAAATCAGTGAAGAAGAGGCGGATGCATGAGTCCTAAAAACCAACAATGGCAAGTCGATGTACCATTGAAATTCATAGCCAGTTGCCGCTTACCAACCGAATGGGGTAACTTTACCATGCACGGTTTTGAAGACGCTTCTGGTCAAGAGCATGTGGCTTTGAGCATGGGCGATATTGCCGATGGTGAACCTGTTTTGGCGCGTGTACATTCAGAATGCTTAACAGGCGATGCTTTGTTTTCTAAGCGTTGTGATTGCGGTCCACAATTGCAAGCCGCCATGCAAGCGATACAAGAAGTAGGGCGTGGCGTTATTGTGTATTTGCGCCAAGAAGGTCGAGGCATTGGTTTAATCAATAAAATTCGTGCTTATAAATTGCAAGACAGCGGCATGGATACTGTGGAAGCCAATTTGGCTTTGGGTTTGCCTATTGATGCGCGCAACTTTGTGTTGGCAAAGAATATTTTGCAGCATTTAGAGGTGATAGATGTCACCTTGATGACCAATAACCCAGAAAAAGTAGCAACATTACAAAGCGTGGGCATTCATGTTTCTAAGCGCATCCCTTTGATTGTTGGAGTCAATGCAGAAAATGAGCACTATTTAGAAACGAAAGCCAGTAAACTGGATCATATGTTTGGTTTTTAATCCAAACCAAGCAAGCAAAGGCACCCTGAAAAGGGTGTTTTTTTGTGTTTTTGGTATGGCTATTGAGAATGTATGAATCAATTTAAGTTTGAATGTGGTGCAGATTGATAAAAACATCGATTCTGTTTTTAAGCTCCTTGAGCACGATGAGTTCTTGTTCAAAATCCAACTCATAAAATTCAGTACCATAAAAGCGGTGAACATGTTGGTCAGCTTCATTAAAAAAATCAGAGAGCTTCTGTTTGATGTGGATTGGCATATCGGTATCATGGGCTTTATACAATGCTCTAAATGGAGCTGCACCAGCGCTTGCAAATGCTTCAATTAAAACCTCATGTTGCATAATGCTACATTTTTGCATGGCGAATCCTTTTATCTTGTATTGAAAACCAATGCTATCGTAATGAATTGCTTATGAATTTAAATAACTACTTGTTATTAATACCATAGATTTTTTATGGGTATAGAAAATTAAGCTGATTTTACCTTGCTTTAGAGTCGTCATGTGGCATCAATTCACACGACCTTGGCTTTTAGGTTTAAGTCACAATCGAGATATGTCTTTAAGCTACTACCATCATTTTATATTATCCAAGCTCCACCAAAAAGGCTACCCATTGGGTAGCCCTTATTTTTATATGGTGATATGCCTTAGTATCTGTGTACTTTTATTATTTCGCAGCAGCGTTGCTGATGCTTGGCGCTTGTTTTTTCTTTTGAATCGACAATAAGCCAAAATAGCAAAAAGGCAAGATAGCAGCAGGAAGCCACCACAAATTATTCCCTGAAATCAATGCCTGACCAATAAAGCCTGCTTGAATAACATAGTAAGTCATTGGAATTAAGGTTTTACGAATAATCTCACCTTCACGGTTAATCATACCGACCACCGCACAAGCAGAAACCACGTTGTGCACGCAAATCATGTTGCCAGCTGCGCCGCCAATGGCTTGTAAAGCCACCACAATACCGGCTCCAGAAGCACCCAAACCAATTTGTTCTGCGGTTGAGAATTGGAAGTAAGAGAACATCATGTTACTGATGGTGTTAGAGCCTGCAATAAAAGCGCCCAAGCTGCCAATCCAAGGCGCAACGCTTGGCCATGCATTGCCCATGGCATCGGCTGCACTTTGTGCTAACACCACTGGCATGCTGGGTAACGCACCGATGGCACTCATGTCTGCACTGCCTGAATTTAAGAAAACTTGAACCATTGGAATCGATAACAACAAAGCAGGTGCAGCGTCCATCATGGTACGGCATGAGTTGCTAACGCCTTGGTTAAACTGTTTTTTGCTCATTTTGAAAATGAAAATACAGGCCAAAGACACCAAAACCAATAAAAAGCCTGGAGAGTAAAGCAATTGCATTTTGTTGGTAATGTGCGTACCCAAAATATTGGTCCACGCAATGGTGGTGCTTGAGCCAGTTAAAAAGGCTTTTAGCGGGGCAATATTTCGGGTAATAATCAGCAATAACACCACAATAATATAGGGTGAAAAGGCACGAATCACTGAGTAAGCTGCCGTTTGATTGGCATTGGTGTCTTCTGGTAAGTCACCAATCCATTTTTTCTCCCAATTGGCGCGTGGTGGGAAATCAAAAGTGTCTTTTGGCATCAAGAAACCACGTTTGGCAGCAGGAACCACAATTGCCAAACCAACTAAACCACCAACAACCGATGGGAACTCAGCGCTTAAATACGTCGCCACCAAAAAGTAGGGCAAGGTAAAGGCGATGCCGGCAAAAATGGCAAACTTCCAAACCGCCAAACCTTCACGAAATGAACGTTTTTCGCCAAACACTTTGGTTAAAATGCCCACCAAGAAAATCGGAATAATAAAACCAATTAATGAATGCAATAACGCCACATTGCCAACAATGTATTGGAAAAACTCAGGAATGGGCATAGGAGCAACAGCCGCTGCAACATCTTCTTTGTTGTCAATGCCTGACATCACGCCAACCATCATGGGTGCACCCATGGCACCAAATGATACTGGTGTTGATTGGATAATCAGCATAGACACCACGGCAGCCATGGCAGGAAAGCCCAAAGCCAATAGCAAAGGCGCACCCACAGCAGAAGGTGTACCAAAGCCAGAAGAACCCTCGATTAAAGAGCCAAATAACCAAGCCACGATAATGACTTGAATGCGTCTATCGGGGGAAATGTCGGTAAAACCTTTGCGAATGGCATGAATGGCGCCACTTTCTTTTAAGGTATTCAAGAGTAAAACCGCACCGAATACGATGAAAAGTAAGGTCACCGCTGTCATTAAACCATTGATGGAGGCTGCAATCACAACAATGCTATTGGCTTTCCAAATGAAAAGTGCAAGCAAAGCAGTAACGATATAAGCAACCCCCATGGAGGTTTTGGCGGAAAATTGCAATACAACTAACAGCACAAAGACTGTCGCTATTGGCAAGAGCGCCAATAGTGTGGATGTCATGTTCATTTAGTTTCTCCTCTAGTAAACATGTTTGACTTAAATTGTAGTGGCCGGCTGTTGTTATTCTTCTTGTCGGCGGTAAAACGAACCTTAAGCTATTGGTCGGATTTTTGTTTTTCCAATAGCATTTGGTGTAAGGTTTTCTTTGCGGGCTTTAATGGTACGTGGTTTTGTGTCCAGCCCATTTGTTTTTTGGGTGTGAGTATGCGCAACCTGCTGGCAAGCGCCGTGAGCAAGCGGTATTTTGTCTTGCTGGCAAACATACCATCAAATAAACGCCATGCCATTTGTTCACTTAGGGTGTGACTTGCACCTTGTCCTTTAACCGGATGGGCTACGACTTCTTTGGGGTCACGCTGCGCTTCTGTGCGCAGACGCACCAGTAAATCAGGAATCGGAATCTTAACAGGGCAAACTTCAGCACAAGCACCGCATAAACTGGATGCTGTGGGCAAATCTTTGGTGTCTTCCAAACCCATCAAATGGGGGGAAATGATTTCACCAATCGGGCCTGGATAGGTTGTACCGTAAGCAGCACCGCCGATGCGAGTGTACACAGGGCAATGGTTCATACACGCACCACAGCGGATGCATTGTAAGGTTTTGCGCATTTGCTCATCAGCGTAAGCTTGGGTGCGACCATTGTCCAGCAATACCAAGTGCATTTCTTGTGGGCCATCAAGTTCTTCAGAACGCCTTGGGCCTGTAATCATATTAAAGTAAGTCGTGATGTTTTGACCAATGGCACTGCGGGTCAAAAGGCTGTAGAGCGGTACCACGTCACTTAATTCGGCCACCACTTTTTCAATGCCGGTAATGGCAATGTGTACGGGTGGAATGGTGGTAGTCAGTCGACCATTGCCTTCATTTTCAACCAAACACAAGGTACCGGTTTGGGCGACTGCAAAGTTAACACCGGATAAGCCTACATCGGCCGTTCGGTATACATCACGCAGCGCTGCGCGTCCGACGCCAATCATCTCATCCACATCATCAGTTAAGGGGGAGTTTAAATGCTCATGGAAAATTTTGCTAACATCTGTCTTGGTTTTATGAATGGCAGGCATCACAATGTGAGTGGGTTTTTCACCTGCCAATTGCAAGATATACTCGCCCATATCGCTTTCAATGGCCGTGATGTTGCGCTTGGCCAAATACTCGTTTAAATGCACTTCCTCGCTGACCATAGATTTGCCTTTGACCATGAGTTTGCCTTGGTGGCTCACGGTAATATCATGAATGATTTGGCAAGCTTCATCTTTGTTTTCGGCAAAATGCACATGCACACCCAATTGGGTCAATTGGCTTTCTAATTGCTCCAATAATTCAGGCAGCCTAGCCAGTGAGCGTTGGCGAATTTGTTCACACAAGGTTCGCAATGTTTGTAGCTCATGCTCGTCCGATAGGGTGTCTTTGCGCTTTTGCATTAAACCATCCATGGCACCACGCAAACTTTGGCGCAAATGTTTGTCATCAATGGCTTGAGCGGCTTGGATTTTGAAAAAACGTGGGGCTGTTTGGCTCATTGCAAAACCTCTTCTTGGCTTGTTTCAATGTCATTGGCACTGATGTTTTCAGGCAATACTGCCAAAACCACCAAATCCCTAGGACCATGGGCACCATAGGCTAGTGTTAATTGAATATCGGCCGTTTTTGAAGGGCCAGAAACCAAGACCACATTGCTTGGCATATTGTCTGCCATGTTTAGGCTTTGCATCGCAGAATAAAAATCATTGTGCAGTGTGCTGGTGTCAAACAAGGCAATGTGAATGGGGGGCACCAAGCTCATGCTGCGTGGCTGCTTGGGGTCTGGCCACATCAATAAGGTTCCTGTTTGTGCTATTCCTGCTTTGACATCGGTAAAGCCAGCGTCCACATTGGCAAACAAATCGTCTTTCCAATCTTCAATTTTTTGACTAAAGACAGATTGTTTGATCAATGGCATCTGTTCTTGTAAGGCTTTTGCTGCCACATCACCGTGCGAAGTGGCATTGGGCAGTACAATGCTTTGAATATTTTTGTCTTTGGCTACATTAACCAAAGCATCTTGCCAGTTAGTAGGCGTTACCCAAATCACTTCTGTTTTAACGCTGCGCATGGTTTTGGACCAATGGCGCAAACGCTCAATGCTGTTTTGCCAACTTGGCGACATTTCTTGGTAATAGTCTTTTACACTGGGTTCAGGCAAAAGGGTGGCATTGGCGGCTTTGAGTTTGTTTAAGATACGGCTTTTGGCATCGCTCATGCTTTGAATCCTTTTTCACGGGTGCGCTCTAGTAAAAAAGTGGCCAGGTGCTTGGGCTTGGGCATATTGGGTTTGTCTTTTTCAATCTTGCCGCCAATATTCAACAAACAACCACCATCGGCCGTGATGATTTCATCAACCGCGATACGCTCTAATGAGTCAACTTTGTCAGTTACCATCGCACCAGAAATGGTTGGGTGTTTAATCGAAAATGTCCCGCCAAAACCGCAGCATTCGCTTTCATGGTCATGCACCAAACGCTCAACATTGCTTAATTTGTCTACCAATGCCCAGCTAGATTCATGCACATTCATTTCTCGACGTGCAGCACAACTGGTGTGCACCGCAATTTTGATGGGGTCCCCCAGATCAACGGGTTGGTAGTCAATGTGGTTTTCTAAAAATTGACTGAACTCAACCACGCGAGTAGCGAGTTTTTTGACTTGCGCTTCTTCAGGATGGCCTTTAAAAAGCTCAGGCCAATGCAGTTTCATCATGCCACCACAAGAACCCGATGGCACAATAATTGGCCAGTCGTTTGGGAACAATGCCAATTGTTGTTTGGCAACATCGCGGGCTTCGTTTGGGTGCCCAGAAGAATAAGCAGGTTGACCACAACAGCTTTGTTCTTGTGGGAAATGAACACGAATGCCCAAGCGCGTTAATAGGGTAATGGCATCCAAACCAGCATCAGGCAAGAATATATCCAAAAGGCAGGTGCCAAAAAAGTAGACATCTGTAAAAGAGTGGTGAGTGTCTTTGGCGAGCTTGTTCATGTGTGCTATCCTTTGGTTAGGTGGTCAGACCAATTTTTTATTTGTTTTCTTTACTTTACAAAAAACCAAAATCGAAGGTCAATGGTTTTCTGGGGTAATGTGTTAAGATGTTGTTCTATATCGTATAAATAAATGCCAATAATTGCAAATCGTACAAAAAATGCACGGATAGAAAATAAAAAAAATAAAAGTTTTTAAAAAACAAGACAAAAATAGGGGAAGAAAATGATCCAACACAAGAAAATTTATGAACAAGTTGTGGACTTTATTGAAGACCGAATTCTGCAAAATGCCTACCCAGCAGGTTCCCGTTTACCAGCCGAGCGACAATTGGCCCAAGAGCTTGGTGTTTCTCGTCCATCAGTAAGAGATGCTTTGGCGATTTTGGCTGAGCGCAATCTCATTGAATCTCGACGCGGCGATGGGCATTATGTTTCTAATCGACTCAAACAAGATTTTATGGACAGTTGGCAAAGCATTTTGAATCGGCATGATTATTTAGAAGCAGATGTTTTGGATTTTCGACGCAATTTGGAAAGTACAATGGCCGCCTTGGCCGCAGAACGGCGAACTGATGCTGATTTGACGCGCATGAAGTACTGGTTGGACCAATTGGACATTGCTTATGCAACCTTGGACTTGGCAAAGCAATCTGAGTCGGATGTGGGGTTTCACCAAGCCATTGCAGAGTCCTCGCACAATATTTTGTTCGCCCAGTTTTCAGGTGGTTTGTTGCGGGTTTTACACGAACACACACAAACCAATTTGGCCAATATGTTTTCGGTTGCCGATTTGAAAAATGAACTCGCTGCACAACACCATGCGATTTACGATGCGATTAAGAAAAAGCAGCCATTAAAGGCGCGTAAAGTGGCTCAGCAACATTTGGATTTTGTCGAGGAAAGTTTGCAAAGCTATCGCCATATGCAACAACGAGAAGAAGTGGCGCAAGCAATTGCTGACAATGAACAATCTCGCATCGGTAAACGTGTACGTTAGCATGGTTTTGTGGTATGTTTTAGGGTGCGATTTATTGATTTTTTCAGGCAGCTTGGTATTCCAATTCAATGAATACCATTTAGCATTCTGAAAATTCATTTGTGTCTGTCTTTAAAATGTTTTATTTATCAGGTTTATTCGTAGGCCGCCAAGGAGTTTTTGTGAGTTCTTTTGCATCATTGGGTTTATCCGCTGAGATCGTTTCCGCTTTAACTGAGCAAGGTTATGAAACGCCAACCCCTATTCAAGAAGCAGCAATTCCACAAGCATTGGCTGGTCACGATATTTTAGCCGCAGCACAAACGGGCACGGGTAAGACAGCAGCCTTTATGTTGCCAAGTTTGCAGCGCCTAAAGGCTTTTGCCACCACCAGTACTTCGCCTGCGATGCATCCTGTGCGCATGTTGGTGTTAACGCCAACACGAGAGCTGGCCGATCAAATTGATCAAAACGTCAAAAGCTACATCAAAAATATTAATCTTCGCCATGCGGTGATTTTTGGTGGCACCAATATGAATGACCAGACCCAACAATTGCGCCGTGGTGTTGAAATCGTGGTGGCAACAGTGGGTCGCTTACTGGATCACGTCGAACAAAAAAATATTCAATTAAATAAAGTGGATATTTTGGTGCTAGATGAAGCTGACCGCATGCTAGACATGGGTTTTATTGATGACATTCGCCGCATTGTGAAATTACTGCCTGCTCAGCGTCAAATCTTATTGTTCTCAGCAACATTTGCTCCAGAAATTAAAAAACTGGCCAATGACTTCATGAGAAACCCAGTAACCATCGAAGTTGCCCAGCAAAATGCCACGGGAAAAAATATTGAGCAACACATGATTGCTGTGGATGGCTATCGCAAAAAAGCATTGTTAGAACGCTTAATTGTGGATTTGAACATGAATCAAGTGATTGTGTTTTGCAAAACCAAAATGAGTGTGGATCAAGTCACCCGTGACTTACAACGTAAAAAATTATCAGCGCAAGCCATTCATGGTGACAAATCACAAGGCCAGCGCACGGAAACATTGGCAGCCTTTAAAAAAGGTGATGTCAGAATTTTAGTGGCCACCGATGTGGCTGCACGTGGTTTGGATATTAGTGATTTGCCGTTTGTGGTGAATTACGAAATGCCAACCAATGCTGAAGACTATGTTCACCGTATTGGTCGTACTGGTCGTGCCGGTGCTGAAGGCGTGGCTTTGTCAATGATGGATGAACATGACAAAGAAAGTTATCAAAATATTTGTAAATTAATCGGACAAGAATTGCCGATTGAGAAAATTGAAAGCTTTGAGCCGTCTTGGATGAGTGCGGATAAAACATCCAAAAGCACTGGAAAAACGGACATTCAAGTCAAAAAGCCAACCACACGTGCCCAAATTAAAACCCATAAAAAAGCCGTGGTCAAAGACACAAGAGACATCGGTGGTGCGCAACCAGCACATGCCAACAGCCCTGATGCCGGTAACTTCTGTGGGAAAATTACTGGACGTGAACGTCGTCGTCGCGGTCAACGTGAAGTGTGTGCTTTGGTTATGCCTAATTACGGCAAAGACATGGCAGTGACTGCGATCAAAAAATAATATGGTAAAAAATGAGACGCCCACACTGAAAGCCTTCGGGATTTTAGAGCATTTGGCGACTTCTGACCGGGCATTGACGTTGACAGAAATTGCCACCGATTTGGATAGTCCCAAAGCGAGCATTCATCGCATGCTTTCTTCTTTGGAAGAGGGTGGTTTGATTATTCGCGATGCAGGTTTAAAGCATGCATACACCATTGGGCCAAGATTAAGCCGACTAAGTACCAGCGTTTTGAATAATGTGGGTGTTCAGCGTGTGCGCCATGCCATTTTAAAATCACTGGTGGCTGATATCCAACAAACAT
The DNA here is from genome assembly GCA_030146285.1 of Neisseriaceae bacterium. Lineage (GTDB taxonomy): Bacteria > Pseudomonadota > Gammaproteobacteria > Burkholderiales > Neisseriaceae > JASLFS01. The sequence goes on from JASLBZ010000100.1 coordinate 25,126, forward strand.
GCAATTTAACCATGCTTGTAAAATCCGATGTTTTGTATTTGGACCGAATGGAAGCACCGTCGCCACTGCGTTTGGACTTGCAACCTGGAACAACTGTTCCTGCGCATGGCTGTGCCAGTGGTAAGCTTTTTTTGGCGAAGCTGCCTTTGGAAAAACGCCAAAGATTGCTGGCAAACAGCCCATTAAATGCTTTAACCCCCAATACCGTTACCAATCTTGCCCAGTTAGAGCTTGAATTAGAGCGAATCGCACTTCGCAATGTCAGTATTGATAACGAAGAGTTTGTATTGGGCATCACTTGCATCGCGGTGCCCATTTTGGATGACAATGGCCATTGTATTGCTGCCATTGCCATGCATGGTCAAGTTGCAGTTACGCCACTTGAAACATCGCTTTCTTTTGTGCCACGCTTGCAAGAAGCGGCTCGAGAATTGGCAAAAAC
>JASLBZ010000105.1 GCA_030146285.1 Neisseriaceae bacterium
ATAATAAACATCAACTTAAAACATTGACTAATCTTGAGCAATTTTATAAGGTAATACTGGCATTCAAAAAAGGAGTACGGTTTGACGGAGAAAAAAAGAGTAGCAATCTTAGGTGCAGGTCCAAGTGGTCTTGCACAATTACGAGCATTTGAAGCAGCACGGCTAAACGGAGTAACAAATTTACCTGAAGTCGTGTGTTATGAAAAACAAAAAGATATTGGAGGCATGTGGAATTACACTTGGCGTACCGGTTTAGACCAATATGGTGAACCTGTTCATGGCAGTATGTATCGCTATCTTTGGTCAAACGGCCCTAAAGAATGTTTAGAATTTGCTGATTATTCATTCGAAGAACATTTTGGCAAACCCATTCCATCTTACCCTCCCCGTGCAGTCTTAAAAGACTACATCATGGGTCGGCTCAATAAGCAAGATATTCGCAAGTACGTTCGTTTTAACTGTCCTGTTCGTTGGGTCACGTTTGACAAGAGTACTCAAAAATTTACTGTCACGGTCATGAACCACCAAACGCAGCAACAAGAAACCGAAGAGTTTGATTTCGTGATTGTCGCTACAGGGCATTTTTCGACACCCAATATGACTTATTTTAAAGGCTTAGATCAGTTTTCAGGTCGACTACTGCATGCACATGATTTTCGTGATGCACTGGAATTTGAGAACCGTGATATTTTATTGGTTGGCAGCAGTTATTCAGCAGAAGATATTGCCACACAATGTTATAAATATGGCGCCAAGTCCATTACCATTAGCTATCGCACCAAGCCTTTGGGCTTTGAATGGCCTGATGGCATCAAAGAAGTGCCGTTGCTAACCCATTTCGAAGGCAATACTGCCTACTTTGTGGATGGAACTTCACAAGAGTTTGATGCGGTTATTTTGTGTACTGGCTATTTATTTCACTTCCCATTTTTGGAAGACAGTTTGCGCTTGCAAACGCACAACTGCTTGTACCCAGATAATTTGTACAAAGGTATTTTCTGGAATGACAACCCAAAACTCATGTACTTAGGCATGCAAGACCAATATTTCACCTTTAATATGTTCGATTCTCAAGCATGGTATGCGCGCGACTACATCTTAGACACTATGCCATTACCGGCCCAAGAAGCTCGTTCACAAGACATGGCTTTGTGGTTACAAAACAATGAAAAATTAACCACTTCAAGCGAAGCCATGGATTTTCAGGCTGCCTATATTCGTGACTTAATCAATGCAACTGATTACCCAGATTTTGCCGTTGAAAAACAATCGGATTTATTAAAACAATGGCAACTGGACAAGCAAGACAATATCATGGGGTTTCGCGAAAAATCATTTCGCTCGACACAAACCAATACCCTAGCCCCTGCTTTACCCATGCCTTGGCTGGATATTAAAGATGATAGTTTAGAAGCCTTCTTATCACTTTCATTTATTGAATAATCGGTTGATGACTTGTGCCTATATGTTATATCAAAAACATATAGGCCAATCGCTATTCAATACCCATTCATTTGAAACAAATCTGCCTGATTCTTGTACCATTCTCACTTTTCAGAAGTCCCACAACAAAAAAATATCAAATATTGAGCTGAATAAATGCCTATTTTTTACTGCTGTTGCTGACCGACAAAAATCAAAAAAACGGTATGGACTACCCAGTAAAGATGAATATTTCATGTGGGCAACTTGCATACATACACAAAGAAAAGACCTTAATCAACTATCATTTTAATAACATCGAATCAATGGCTTTTATGCCCATCAAAACAAAATATTAATCATGAATTAATTCATATTTTCATTATCATCTGTCTTTTATCTTTCATGAAAACATATTGGCAAAATAGCCAATAATTTGCTATTGTCCACTGATACTGTTATTGCAAAATAAAAATTAAATCCAAGTCGATAGCGTAATCATTTAAAAATTTGCACACGTCTTAAACGTAAAGCGCCGTAACAATCTTAGCGTTATGCCACACGGTACATTAGCTTGATTCGATTTGGATTCGTTAATAAAAAATATTCAATCAATACTATATTCACCAACAATAGCAATATTGCAAAGAGGAGAAATACATGTCTCAGTTGTTAGATTATCGTCAATTTTACATTAACGGCGAATGGGTCAACCCGAATAAAGCAAATGACTTAGAGGTGATTGACCCATCAACAGAAGAAGCCGTTGCTGTTATTTCTATTGGGGATAAAGCAGACACCGATGCTGCTGTTGCTGCTGCCAAAGCGGCTTTTCCTGCTTGGGCTGCCACTGCACCTGAAAAACGCCTAGAATACGTTGAAAAAATTCTGGCCATTTATCAGCGCCGTGCTGGCGATATGGCAAAAGCCATTAGCACAGAAATGGGTGCGCCTGAAAAACTGTCGTTGAATGATCAAGTTGGTAGTGGTGAATACCACATCGTCAATTTTATTAAAGCATTTAAAAACTTTCAGTTCATCCGCCCTTTGAATGACACAACCACAGACACCATGATGTCTTGGGAGCCAGTGGGTGTTGTGGCCGCAATCACGCCTTGGAACTGGCCCATGAATCAAGTGACGTTAAAAGTCATTCCTGCACTATTAGCAGGTGATACTGTGGTTCTGAAACCTTCTGAAATTGCACCATTGTCTTCTATTGTGTGGACTGAAATCATAGACGAAGCGGGTTTACCTGCTGGCGTTTACAATATGGTTCATGGCGATGGCCTAGGTGTGGGTACGCAGCTATCGACTCACCCTGATGTAGAAATGGTGTCATTCACAGGCTCAACGCGTGCCGGTGTTGCCATTACCAAAGCCGCAGCCGATACCGTTAAAAAAGTGGTATTGGAGCTTGGTGGCAAAGGTGCTAACTTGGTCTTTGCCGATGCCGATGCCGATGCTGTTGCCCGTGGTGTGCGTCATTGCTTTGAAAATACTGGACAGTCATGCAACTCACCAACACGCATGTTGGTTGAGCGCTCATACTATGACCAAGCTGTTCAGATTGCCAAAAAAGTTGCTGAAGAAACCAAAGTGGATATTGCCCACAAACAAGGCGACCATGTCGGCCCTGTGATTTCTGAATTGCAATGGGGTAAAATCCAAGAAATGATTCAAGTGGGTATTGATGAAGGCGCTCGCTTGGTTGCTGGTGGTACTGGCTTACCCGATGGCATGAGCAAAGGCTATTTTGTGAAACCAACGGTGTTTGCCGATGTGAATAATGAAATGAAAGTGGCTTCTCAAGAAATTTTCGGCCCTGTATTAACCATTATTCCTTTTGATACCGAAGAAGAAGCCGTTGCCATTGCCAATGATACCATTTACGGCTTAACCAACTACGTGCAAACCACGGATGTTGAGCGCCGTCGTCGTTTGTCTCGCCAATTGCAAGCAGGCATGGTTGAGATGAATGGTAAGGGTCGTGCACCTGGCAGCGCTTTTGGTGGCGTTAAAGCATCAGGACGTGCTCGTGAAGGTGGTGTTTATGGTCTAGAAGAGTTCATGGACAGCAAATTCATCTCAGGTTGGGCTGAGTAAGTCCTCCATATCAATGCTTCAAAAAAATCAAACAGCAGGCCACATTTGGTCTGCTGTTTTTATGGGTATGCAACCATAAACAATTTACATAATTTCTCTTCTTACACCACATCCATTTTATCGCCTGTTTGTATGAGTATTAGTTCAAAATTCTCATTTTTATCAATCACAACATCAAGCCAAGCGACGAGCTTGCCAACTTTATTACCAATAATGCAAACATCCGCAGTTTGAAAAATCCAACGCAGATTGCCAAAATACAAACAGCACCAACAAAACGCTGCCTAAACACGCTGCTATTTTTTGCATGAAATCAGCAGCAATAAAAAAGCAATCATGCACAAACTCAAACCCAAATTCTGGCTCATGGCAACCAGCGTCAAACCCAAGCCAATCACCAAATAATACCAAAGCCCCAATAAAG
>JASLBZ010000107.1 GCA_030146285.1 Neisseriaceae bacterium
TTTTATTGATTTTTTAATATTATCAAAATCTTAAGATTGACTTAAGAATCTTTCGTTATGATCTAATCATATTATTTTGGTTGCCATTTTAAATCTCTCAATAAGGAGTATGTCATGAAGAAATTAATTTTATTGGTATTGGCCTCTTGTATGTCTTTACCTGTTTTGGCTCAGCAAAACACCATGCAGCCTTATCAAATGCCTAGCGACAGCATACCTGTTAGCAAAGTCATTCAGAATGCAGAAAAGCAAGGCTACCGTGTTTATTCTGTTCGACCGATCATTCAACAGAATGCTTACCACATGATGGTAACGGATAATAAAAATCAACGTTTAAGACAAAGTTATGACATGAAAAGTGGAAAATTATTGAACAGTGTTCAAATGAATCAAGCTGCCGCTAACAATGCTTACTATGGTGCTGGCTACAATCACCGTGGCAATCATCGTGGTCATGGCATGATGCGTGGTGGAGCATGTGGGGCGCAGCAAGGACAGTGTCCTTTGTATAATTAATTAGGATGGTTATTGAATCAAAAAAGCCGCTATAGCGGCTTTTTTGATGCAAAAATATTGTGTTTTTCTAAGCTTAATCAGTAGATGTGATTTTATCTTTGTGATTGTTCTTTTACAGATACAAATTCTTACAATGTTCTTGGTGTCTTCGTTCAAGTGCCACTTGTTCTCTTCGCTTGATTAAAGCCGATCGTTTCGGGCAACTGGTTTGCGGTAAGTCTTTAAAAAGTGCTTTTTCGGTTTGCCAGTGTCTTTGATTGCTTTTGCTCATGAATGAATCACCTCAAATGTAATAGTTATGATTGTCTGTAATATAACCTTGCCGTTTTGTTTTTATTCATTGGTCATTAGTAATCATAATGAGTTTTTTTGGCTTGGTAAACAAAATTTAGTGTAAACATGAAAATAGCAGCATATTTACCAATCAGAATAATCAAGTGGTATTTGATGATTCTGATATTGTTAATATTGATATTACCTATCTAGTATGACATTTTTATTATATTCAGGGTTGATGGCTATTTGAGCTTATTCAGTGGCGTTTTATGAATGACAATGCCTTTTGAGGCTGCCAATCGCACAATGGCATCTTGGTTTGATGGTGAAAAGACCAAAGCTTGGGCATCCTGAAAGGGCAGCCACAAAAAACGGCTGTGTTCATTGGGCGCTAATGTGATGGGCGTGTCATTGGCAACTTGCAGGCTAAACCAATGCTCAGTATTGTGGGTTACATTGGCAGCATAGCGGTGGCGCCATTTTTCAAAGATTTCATACTCAACTTGATGTTTGTCATCATGCACATCTTGCTGAGTAACGGCAATCCCCGTTTCTTCGAACACCTCACGACAAGCGGTTTGGATAAGACTGGCATCGGTGTTCTCTATGCTACCTGTTACCGATTGCCAAAATTCAGCTTGTCCTTTGCGCTCTATTAATAAGCATTCGTGATTGTGGTTGTAAATAACCACCAATACTGAAATGGGAATTTTGGGTGATTTAGTGTGGTTCATGCAATGTACCGTCTTGTTTTTCTATGTTATTGCGAGTGTGGTTTGTGGTGAGTGCGATTTCGTTATTGAGAATACGAACCTCACGCTGCGGATAAGGAAATTCAATACCGACGGCTTTAAACTCAGTCCAAATATCCAATAAAATGGCAGAGTTCAGCCCCAAGAAACCATTTTCAGGGTCTTTTACCCAAAAACTCACATTCAAATCAATGCCATTGTCAGCGAAGCCCAGTAAAAAAGCAGCTGGTGCAGGGGAGCTATCCACGCGAGATTGTTTTTGAGCTGCGGCCGTTAAAATCGCCAGTGCTTGTGGAATATCCGTTTTGTAATCAACTTGCACCGTCAGGCTTCGAGACAATGAGTGGGTTGTGAATGATTCATTGATCACTTGCTGGGCGATAAAATGTTCATTGGGCACCAGTGCTTCGGCACCATTGGCATCACGCAGCACCACAAAGCGAGAGGTGATTTGGGTCACATAGCCGGTGAAGTCATTGATAATTAATCGATCTCCTAAGCGAATGGATCTGTCTAGCAGAATAATGAAACCAGAAATGTAATTGCTGGCAATTTTTTGCAAACCAAAACCCAAACCAACACCCAAAGCGCCCCAGAAAACAGAGAATAAGGTCAAATCAATGCCAGCCATGGGCAGGGCGATGAGTAAAGACAGAATGATAATGGCTGTGCGAATGATTTTGGCTGAGACAATCTTCAAACTAGAATCCATGCGTCGCATTCTCATTAAACGAGACTCAATGAAGCTAGAAATCCACAAGGCAACAATCAAGACAATGCTGACCCAGAACAGGCTTTGCAAGATGGTAAACAAACTGATTTTGACTTTGCCAAGCGGTAAAACAATGGCTTGTAGTTTCTTAATGGCAATGTCGTCTAGATTGGTCATCCACAAAAAGAAGAACAACGACACCACGGCGGAGACGGTTCTTTCGATATAAGCTGTTAAAAGTCGATTGGGTAAGGAGAAGCGAATGATGGCGGTACAAATGCGCACAATCATTAACCAAGCCGCACCAATGCCCATTAAATGAAACCAAATAGGGCGATAGCCCGCTTGTCGCCACAAGTAAACACCCAGCATGGAAACAGCAATCATCAGAATGGGCCAACTTAGGCGCATGAGCAAATGGACGAAAAAATTGCCACGGCTTTCGTATCCAATGCTCTCAGATTGATAATGGTGGTGTTGGTGGTAATGCTTCCAAATCAAGCCCGACAGGTAAAAGCTGGCGAGAACCAAAATGGCAACCAAGCCAAGTTCAAACAAGCCTGATTCGGTTCTGAAGCTGCGTTCAATCACCCGGTTGGTGAGGTCACGCCGAGCCAAAGCAGAAGTAAAAAAATCAGCTAAGTCAAAAGCTTGAATTTTCTCAGGGATATCGCCTAGCTGTTCAGGCAGCTTAATTAATGCAGAGGCATTCGATTCGGATTGAGCCATGAATATTCCAGTGCGCAATGCCCACCTAGAGCGCGTGAGTTCGTGCGTCTGTGGCATTGGGAGTGTGTTCGGTAGTTGATGTGCATAAGGATAAGGCGATGCGCTATTGAAGGCAATATTTATCTGTGTCTGTTTGATTAGACATGGCATGGATTCATCTGTGTGGTTTTTACATGGTTAAAAAAGACCATAAAGGAGAGATGAGGCCATCTAAAAGGAATAAAGCATTGTGTGCAATCTTGAATTGAATTATAATCTTCGGTTTTCCAACCTTGCCTTTTGTACATCGCATGACAAAAGGATTCATAAGCCACAAGGAGTGAGCATGCGTCATTACGAGATCGTATTTATCGTTCATCCAGATCAGAGCGAACAAGTTCCTGCAATGGTAGAGCGTTA
>JASLBZ010000138.1 GCA_030146285.1 Neisseriaceae bacterium
CTGCATAACGGGTATACATGCGCAGCAAATCACCAGCAAAGAGTGCAGCTTCGTCACCACCTGTACCTGCTCGAACTTCGATAAAAATATTTTTATCGTCATCGGCATCTTTTGGCAGCAACAGTTTTTGCAATTCAGCATCCAAAGATTCAATATCCGTTTTAGCGGCCTGAATTTCTTCTTCTGCAAATTCTTTCATTTCAGGGTCTGATAACATCTCTTGTGCATCGACAAGATTTTGTTTTGCAGCCTCATAAGCCAAAAAGGTTTCCACCAAAGGTGTGATTTCGGCATGTTCGCGGGTCAACTTACGGTACTCATCCATATTATTGGTTGCGTTTTCACTGGCCAATAAGTGGGTGACTTCTTCTAGTCTGTCCGTTAATTGTTGTAATTTTTGTATTAAAGAAGGTTTCATAGCACGATAAATCAGCGAATTTAAATGAGGCTAGCACTTTAACTTATTCTGATGGCAATTGGTACACTTTTGTTAATACATCGATAACTTCTTGATCATGTCCAGATGCTTGAGACAAAGAATGGGTGGGTGCATGCAATAACTTGTTGGTTAATTGCACTGATAAGCGTTGTAAAACATCCTCAGCCGACTCGCCTTTTGCCAATTGACGCAGGGCATTGTTCAAGACATATTGGCGGGCTAACTCACCATTGTCGCGTAAAGCACGAATCAAAGGCACAGATTCGCGGCTTTTTTGCCATTGTAAAAATTCGCTCACGCGAGTATCGATAATGCTTTCGGCTTCAGAAGCAGCTTGTTTGCGTGCATCTTGCCCCATTTGTACAATGCCAGACATGTCATCGACTGTGTACAAAAAAGCATCACTTAAGTCAGCTACTTCAGGTTCAATATCGCGAGGTACGGCCAAGTCCAATAAGAATATGGGCTTATGGCGACGCAGTTTTAAAGCTTTTTCAACCAAGCCTTTACCAATAATCGGTAAAGGACTGGCTGTAGAAGAAACAATCACGTCGTAATTTTGTAAAATTTCAGACAGTTCGTGCAATAAAACAGGATTGGCATTTTGACCAATGCTGCGAGTCAATTCATTGGCTCGCTCAATGGTGCGATTGGCAACCGTCATTTGTTTTGGTGTTTTTGCGGCAAAATAAGTCGCCACCAATTCAATCATCTCGCCCGCACCGACAAACAAAACATTTAGTTGAGAAATGGATGGAAAAATTTGCTCAACCATTTTAACAGAAGCAGCTGCCATCGAAACTGAGCTTTCACCAACAGCTGTGTTGCTGCGGACTTCTTTGGCAACAGAAAATGTGCGTTGAAATAGGGCGTTTAAATTGGTGTGAACTGCATTTTGTTCTTGAGCAACCCGCACTGCATTTTTAAGTTGTCCTAAGATTTGAGGCTCGCCTAAAACCATGGAATCCAAGCCACAAGAGACACGAAAAGCGTGGCGGACAGTTTGGTCTTGGGTTAAAGTATACAAGAAAGGTTGAATCTCTTTGCTGGGCAATTGGTGGTAATCTGCCATCCAGTCAACGATATTGCCAGGATCACCTACGCAATACAATTCAGTTCGGTTGCATGTGGATAAAATGACCGCTTCTTTTGCCGCTTGGTCACTGACAATTTCTTTTACCGCTTGTGGTAAAATTTGCGCGGCAAATGCCAATCGTTCCCGAATGCTAATCGGTGCCGTTTGATGATTTAAACCAATCGCTGTTAATTGCATGAGCTTGAGATTCCCTGACGTAATGCGCTATTGTAACGCATCTAAAAGATAAAAAAAACGGCTTTAGGTCAAGAGTATAGCGATAAACGACTGATTTATAATGATAATTATTCTCATTTAGGACAAGGTACAGAATGATGGTCACAGATTTACATGATATTCGTCAAGAGTATGCCAAAAAAGAGTTGTCGATTACGGACTGCTTAGAAAATCCCATTGACCAATTTACGGTCTGGTTAAATGAAGCCATTGCAGCGCAAGTGCCTGAGCCAACAGCAATGAATGTGGCTACCGTGGACAAAGATGGGCGTCCGAACAACCGCATTGTGCTCTTAAAAGAAGTCAATAGCGATGGTTTTGTGTTCTTTACCAATTACCATAGCCGCAAAGGTGAAGCGTTAACAGTGAACCCATTTGCGGCCATGACTTTTTTTTGGCCAGAACTGGAAAGACAAGTTAGAGTTGAGGGTTTGGTGCAACACTTATCAACAGAAGCATCAGATGCGTATTTTGAATCGCGTCCATATAGTAGCCGTGTAGGCGCTTGGGCTAGTGAACAAAGCCAAGTGATTTCAGGAAAGTCCATCTTGGTTGCTCGTGCCGCTGCTTTTGGTGCCAAACACCCATTGAAAATACCACGCCCACCACACTGGGGTGGATATTTGATTGTTCCGGATCGAATCGAATTTTGGCAAGGCAGGCCCAGTCGTTTACACGATCGGATACAATACCGCTTGCTTGAAAAAGCGCAGTGGATTACTGAACGCTTGGCACCATAAGTGGCGTTTTCATCGTAAAGGCTTCCAATAGGCAGCCTTTTTTATTTGGATTTTTATGTCAGAAACTCAACATCAAAAACAACAAGCAAAGCCAGATAAAGGCCATGATTGGCACAGCATCCAATATGTATTGCCCTATGTTTGGCAATACAAAGGGCGTGTTTGCTTTGCCATGGCTTGTTTAATCATCGCCAAAGTCGCCGGCGTTAGCATGCCGCTTTATTTAAAAACGATTATTGATGAATTAAGCTTGCCTGCCACAGCCAGTATTGTCCCTGTCGCTGCTTTGGTCGGTTATGGTTTGGCACGCTTTGCCAGTAGCATCTTCAGTGAGATTCGTGATGCACTGTTTGCAAAGGTGACCCAAGGCGCCATCCGTAAAATATCAAATGCGGTTTTTGCACATTTGCTTTCATTGTCCATGCGTTTTCATTTAATGCGTCAAACAGGCGGTTTAAGCCGAGACATTGAACGTGGTAGTCGTGGTATTGGTTTTTTATTGAATTTTATGGTGTTCAATATTATCCCAACCTTGCTTGAAATCAGCATGGTTGCCGGTATTTTATTGTGGCGCTACGATGGGCTATTTGCTGCGGTGACTTTAAGCACAATTGGTCTTTATATTGCATTTACTTTGTTTTTCACCAATAAGCGCTTACTCGTGCGTCGTCGCATGAATATGATTGACAGTGAGGCCAATAGCAAAGCAATTGATGCCTTGATTAACTACGAAACCGTTAAGTATTTTAACAATGAAAAATTTGAGACCAATCGCTACGATGAAAACATGGGGCGTTGGGAAAAGGCTGCAATTAAAAACCAGCTGACATTAAGCGGCTTGAATGCTGGCCAAGGCTTGATTATTACCACGGGCATTATCTTATTGCTTTGGTTGTCTGCCAAAGGCGTCACACAAAAAACCATGACGGTGGGCGATGTGGTCTTGGTATCTGCCTATTTGACCCAATTGTACGCTCCGTTAAATTTCTTGGGCTTTGTATACCGTGAAATTAAAAATTCATTGGCAGATATGGAGCGCATGTTTGGTTTGTTAAGGCAAGGTGCAGAAATCAAAGACAGCGCCAACGCCCAAACCTTAAATGCTGTGCAAGCCAACATCGTTTTTCAGGATGTTGATTTTTCTTATGAGCACAATCGCCAAATTCTAAAAGATGTTTCTTTTACCATTCCTGCAGGGCATACCGTTGCTGTGGTCGGGGATTCGGGTGCGGGTAAATCGACTTTATCGCGCTTATTATTTCGTTTTTATGACATTAATTGCGGTTCAATTGCAATCAATGGCATCGACATTCGCGACTATACCCAAGCGAGCTTACGCGAACACATTGGAATTGTGCCGCAAGACACAGTTTTGTTTAATGACAGTATTTTTTACAATATTGCTTATGGCAAAACAGGGGCAACGCGTGAGGAAGTTGAAGCTGTTGCTAAAGCCGCCCATATTCATGACTTTATTATGAAGCTGCCTGAAGCGTATGCCACACCTGTGGGTGAGCGTGGCTTAAAGCTCTCCGGTGGTGAAAAGCAACGTGTTGCCATTGCCAGAACCTTATTGAAAAATCCACCCATTATGATTTTTGATGAAGCCACCAGTGCCTTGGATACCCGTACCGAACGCTCGATTCAAGAAGAGTTGGTGCACATTGCCAAAGACCGAACCACTTTGATTATTGCACACCGGCTATCCACCATTGTCGAAGCCGATACCATCTTGGTGATGAGTGATGGGAAAATTATTGAATCAGGCTCGCATCAGGCTTTGCTTAGCCAAAATGCACGTTATGCGCAAATGTGGGCCTTGCAACAAGCCCAGTTGGATTGATTGGGCGTTAAACACACAGTAGGCAGCCTTAAGAGGCTGCCTACTGTGTGCTCACACTTGAATGAATTACTTTGCAATGGCCAACAATTCACCCATGCGAATCGCTTGGGTTGGCATTAAATCATCAGCGAAGTGGATTTTATTGCTTTCAAACAAATTAATCACGGTTGAGCCCAATTTGAAGCGGCCCATTTCTTCACCTTTTTTCAAGCGAATAGGGGCATCATTTTTGTCATAACAAGTGCGTTGAATAATGCCCGAGCGGGTTTTGTTGACACAACCACACCAAACCGTCTCGATACTGCCCACAATCGTTGCGCCCACCAAAATCTGTACCATTTTTCCATGTTCAGTATCAAATACACAGATGAGGCGCTCATTTCTGGCAAACAAATTGGGAATATTTTGTGCGGTTAATGGGCTTACTGAGAATAAATCACCTGGAACATAAATCATTTCTAGCAACGTGCCATCACAAGGCATGTGCACACGGTGGTAATCGCTAGGTGACAAATAACTGGTAATGAAGTCACCATCTTTAAAGTGCTCAGACAGTTGGTATTGGCCTGCTAAAAGGGCTTCAACACTGTAATCATGCCCTTTGGCTTGGAATATTTGTTGTCCTTGAATCTTGCCCAGTTGGCTAACGTAACCATCAGCGGGCATAGCCAATGTGTTGCTGTCGCAGACAATGGAGCGTACGGATTCTTTTAATGGACGAACAAAAAATTCATTAAACGTTTTGTAAGCAGAAAATTCGCTATGCTGCGCTTGGCTCATGTCAATTTTATAGCATTTGGCAAAGGCTTTGATTGCCCATTGGGTAACAAAACCGGCTTCTTGTTTGGCAAACCAGCCTGCCAAATGGGTTAAGCCTTGTTTTGGCAATAAGTATTGTAATTGTATTTTGGCTTTATCCAGCACAGCAACCCCGAAGTCTTTATTGATAAACTGTATTTTACCCATTTTGGCGTCAATGCGCTATTTTCGGCAATATATTTTCAGAATGCCTTAAAAGTAAAGCCAAGATTCAGCATCAATCAAAATGCTTGTGAAAGATAGATGGATTCAGGTTGGTGTTCTGGCCAGGCAATAAAAAGACCAAGCGATAAGCTTGGTCTTTTTATGCATCTTCAAGTTATTGAATTTAAACAGCAGCAGCGTCCAAACCAAATACTTTGTGCAACACACGAGAAGCCAGTTCCATGTATTTTTCTTCAACCAATACCGATACTTTGATTTCAGAAGTACTGATCATTTGAATATTGATGCCTTCTTCTGCCAAGGTGCGGAACATGGTTGAAGCCACACCAACGTGTGAGCGCATGCCCAAGCCAACGATAGAAACTTTAACCACATTGTCGTCGCCATCCACTTTGGTCGCGCCAATGTTTTTTTGTACTTCTGCTAAAATTTTCAAGGTTTTTTGGTAATCAACACGCGGTACGGTGAATGAGAAGTCAGTGGTTCCAGCTTCGCCAACGTTTTGGATTATCATGTCCACTTCGATATTGGCATCAGCAACAGCACCAAGGATTTGGTAAGCAATTCCAGGTTTGTCAGGAACGCCACGAACATTAATGCGCGCTTGGTTCTTATCAAATGCGATACCCGTAACTGCTGCCTTTTCCATGTTTACTTCCTCTTCAAATGTAATTAAGGTGCCTTCACCTTCGTCTTGTAAACTGCTTAGTACACGCAAACGTACTTTGTATTTTCCAGCAAATTCCACTGCACGAATTTGCAATACTTTAGAACCCAAACTTGCAAGTTCAAGCATTTCTTCAAAAGTAATGTGATCCAAACGCTTTGCTTCAGGAACAACGCGAGGGTCGGTGGTGTAAACACCATCGACATCGGTGTAAATTTGGCATTCGTCTGCTTTTAAGGCTGCAGCCAAAGCAACAGCAGAAGTGTCTGAGCCACCGCGACCCAAAGTCGTGATGTCATTGTTCTGGTTAATACCTTGAAAGCCAGCCACAACCAAAACTTTTCCTGCTTTTAAATCTTGGAGCATGGCTTCGCTGTCGATGTCTTCGATGCGGGCTTTGTTATGTGCATTGTCTGTTTTAACGGCCACTTGCCAGCCTGTTAGGCTTTTGGCTTCAATACCAATGTCTTTAAGTGCCATGGATAAAAGTCCAATGGTGACTTGTTCACCAGTGGATAAAATCACATCTAATTCGCGTGGATCTGGAAACTCTTGCATGGATTCTGCTAGTGCCACTAAACGATTGGTTTCTCCGCTCATGGCAGAAACAACAACAACAACGTCGTGTCCTTCGGCTTTAAATTTTGCAATGCGTTTCGCAACGTTTTTAATACGGTCAGGCGAACCCACAGATGTACCGCCGTATTTTTGTACAATTAATGCCATTTATTTTCTTCTTTGCTTCATGGATATTTTTAAAAAGTGGATGGATATTATTAACACAAATAGGCTAGAAAACAAGGGGCAAAAGCCCCTTGATTTAAAATTAAATGCTGTTTAAAGCTTTTTGTTGATTTTCAAAGAGAGAATTTAAGCCTTTTTTAGCCAAAGTGATTAATTGCATCAATTCTTCAGGGCTAAATGTTGCACCTTCTGCCGTGCCTTGAATTTCGACAATGTTGCCAGATGCAGTCATGACAATGTTGACGTCACTATCACAATTGGAATCTTCAATGTACTCTAAATCCAAAAGTGGTACGCCTGATACAATACCAACAGAAACAGCCGCAACCGCTTCTTTGATTGGGTTTTCTTTGATTAAATCTTTTTTGATAAGGTCTTGAATGGCCAATTGCAATGCCACAAAAGCACCTGTAATGCTGGTTGTGCGAGTGCCGCCATCGGCTTGAATTACATCGCAATCAATCGTGATTTGACGCTCTCCCAATTTTTCCATATCAACCACAGCACGCAGTGAACGACCAATGAGGCGTTGGATTTCTTGGGTGCGTCCACTTTGCTTGCCTGAACTGGCTTCGCGACGCATGCGTGAATGTGTTGAGCGTGGCAACATACCATATTCTGCAGTGACCCAACCTTTGCCTTGACCCCGTAAAAATGGTGGGACATTTTCTTCAACAGATGCTGTGCAAATGATTTTGGTGTTACCACATTCAATCAAAACAGAGCCTTCGGCTTGTGGTAAAAAATGGGGGGTGAGGCGAATGTCACGCAATTGGTCAAGGTCACGTTCAGTGCGAATCGGGTGGTTCATGGTCAGCTCCTGCCAGAATAAGAATCCAGAAGCCATAATTGTACCATTGTTTAAAATTGAAAAACCCCACGATGGCGTAAACCAAAACACTGAGCACTGAAAATCTCACCGTTTGTACGCTATTTCTTGGGAAATAAAATGGTTTCTTTCAGGCTGCCTTATCGGTAAGATGCGTTTATCAGGCATGGAATGTTAATCGCATGCCAATCAATACAGGAGTTTTACCATGATTAAAAGCATGACTGGCTTTGCCAACATCAGTCAAGATACACAAACACACCGCTTGAATTTAGAGTTGCGTGCTGTGAATCATCGGTATTTGGATGTGCAATTCAAAATGCCCGATGAGTATCGATTTTTAGAAGGCGCGATGCGTGAAATCATTGCCGCGAATGTGACTCGTGGTAAGGTCGAATGTCGCTTGAACCATCAGTTATTACCACAAGTAAATGAAACTTTATCGGTGAATGATGCTTTGGTGGCGCAGTTGGCGCAATTTAATGCCAATGCCTTAGCAGATCATCCACAATTGCAGGCTTTATCTGTAGCGGACATTTTACGCCATCCTGGTGTTTTGATTAGCCAAGAGTCTGACAAAGAGGCGTTGCAAGCCACCATCTTGACGATGTTAAAAAACACCGTTGCAGATTTCAATCGCAGTCGTGAGCGAGAAGGTGAGAAAATGGCTGAGCATTTGTCAGAACGTTTATCTGGTATGCTTAGTATTGTTGAGCAGGTGAAGATTAACCTGCCTGTGTTAATTGCTGCACACATCGATAAATGCGAAACCCGTTTGCGTGAAGCATTGACTCAGATTGATGATGACCGTTTGAAACAAGAATTTGCCATGTTTATGCAAAAAGCAGATGTGGATGAAGAGCTATCACGTTTGGATACACATATTGCCGAAGTCAAACGCATTATTTCAAGCAAAGGCTCAGTGGGCAAACGTTTGGATTTCTTGATGCAAGAATTAAACCGTGAGGCCAATACTTTGGGCAGCAAGGCCATCGCTGCGGAATGCACCCAAGCTTCGGTGAATTTGAAAGTTTTGATTGAACAAATGCGTGAACAAGTGCAAAATATCGAATAAATAAAGGCCGATACGGCCAATGCTATAGAAACCAAAAGAGGTCAACGTTAAGTTGGCCTCTTTTTTTGTGCCTGTATATTCATATGGATCAATATTTTTTCCATGAGCTTTATATTTAAACTGGTGAACCCAGCTTGTTTTGTTGTAAAAACCAAAACACAAATCACTGATAACATTTATGGTTGTGTTTGCTTGTGGGTATTGCCTTACAATGAGGTGGCGCTCAATTTATTCATTTGTGTTCAAAGCACCTAGATTGGTTTTTTTCATGGCACAAAATAACGGCCTATACCTATATCGGAAAACCAAATAAAAAAAATTGTTTTTTGTTGTTTGATCAGTGTTGCCTTAGCCGCCCATTCTTCAGCACAAATACCTAATGATATACAAAAAAAGAACCTGAATATCGAAAACCCCAACAAAATCATGAATGGCCCTTATTGGCAATACCATGATAATGGTCAAAAACAAGCCGAAGGC
>JASLBZ010000141.1 GCA_030146285.1 Neisseriaceae bacterium
GTGGTCGGTTTTGTTTATGAATGGAAAAAAGGCGCACTAGAATGGGAATAGAAGGTGTTTTAGAAAAGGGCTTTATTACCACAAGCGCTGACACAGTTCTAAACTACATGCGTACTGGCTCTTTGTGGCCAGTGACATTTGGTTTGGCTTGTTGTGCCGTGGAAATGATGCATGCGGGTATGGCTCGCTACGACTTAGACCGTTTCGGTATTATTTTTAGACCCAGTCCTCGCCAATCCGACTTAATGATTGTTGCGGGTACTTTGTGCAATAAAATGGCACCGGCTTTGCGTAAGGTTTATGACCAAATGGCAGACCCTCGTTGGGTTCTTTCTATGGGTTCATGCGCCAACGGTGGTGGTTACTATCACTACTCATACTCAGTTGTTCGCGGTTGTGATCGCGTCGTACCTGTGGATGTGTATGTGCCTGGTTGTCCTCCAACGGCAGAAGCATTGTTGTACGGCTTAATGCAATTGCAAAATAAAATTAAGCGCACAGCAACCATCGCACGTGTATAAGGGTTGAATAATGAATTCTATTAAAAAATTACAGCAAAATGTAGAAGCATTTTTAGCCGGTCATTACTCATCTTTGCAATTAGAATACGGCGAACTGACCATAGAATGTAACGCCAATGACTATTTGCATGTTATGCGCACATTGCATGACCATGCAGACTTTAAATTTGAATCGTTGATTGACTTATGTGGTGTGGATTACAGCACTTATGGTGACAGCACTTGGCAAGGCAAACGCTTTGCGGTGGTGAATCACTTATTGTCAGTTAAATTGAATCAACGCATTCGTGTTCGCGTCTTTGCTGACGATGATGATTTCCCGGTGGTTGAGTCACTTGTGTCTTTGCACAATGGCGCAGATTGGTATGAGCGTGAAGCATTTGACTTGTTTGGCATTATGTTTAACAAGCATCCTGACTTGCGTCGTATCTTAACTGACTATGGTTTTGTTGGTCACCCATTCCGCAAGGATTTCCCAATTTCTGGTTATGTTGAAATGCGTTACGACGAAGTAGAGCGTCGCGTGATTTACCAACCTGTAACCATTGAACCTCGAGAAATTATCCCTCGTGTTATTAGAGAGGAACAATACGGTGGCTAAATTAAGAAATTACACCATCAACTTCGGACCACAGCATCCTGCAGCGCATGGTGTATTGCGTCTGATTGTTGAACTAGAAGGTGAAACCGTTTTGCGTGTAGACCCACATATTGGTCTATTGCATCGCGGTACTGAAAAACTGGCTGAAACACGCACACACATCCAAAATCTACCTTACATGGACCGTTTGGACTATGTATCTATGATGTGTAATGAGCAAGCTTATTGCATGGCGATTGAAAAATTGGCTGGCATTCAAGTGCCCATCCGTGGCCAATACATTCGTGTGATGTTTGCTGAGATTACCCGTATTCTGAATCACTTGATGAACATTGGTTCTCAAGGTTTGGACGTCGGTGCGATGACGGCTATTTTGTACACATTCCGTGAACGTGAAGACTTAATGGATATGTACGAAGCAGTGTCTGGTGCACGTTTGCACGCGGCATACTTCCGACCTGGTGGTGTGTACCGTGATTTACCAGATTTCATGCCAAAATATGCTGAATCAAAATACACCAAAGGCAAAGTATTGCAACAAATGAATGCAGCCCGTGAAGGCACATTCTTGGATTTTGTTGAAGACTTTACCAATCGTTTTCCAGCTTGCGTTGATGAGTACGAAACATTATTAACCGATAACCGTATTTTCAAACAGCGTTTGGTGGGCATTTCTGTTGTTAGCCCAGAGCGTGCTTTGAACAAAGGCTTTACCGGTGTGATGTTACGTGGTTCTGGTATTGAGTGGGATTTGCGTAAACAGCAGCCTTACGATGCCTATGCCAACGTGAACTTTGAAGTGCCAGTGGGTGTGAATGGTGACTGTTACGACCGTTACTTGTGCCGTATCCATGAAATGCGCCAATCAAATGAAATCATCAAACAGTGCGTGGCTTGGTTAAAAGCCAACCCAGGTCCTGTGATTACCGATGATCATAAATATGCGCCGCCACATCGTGCTGACATGAAATCAAACATGGAAGACCTGATTCACCACTTTAAATTCTTCAGTGAAGGCATGCATTTGCCAGTAGGCGAAGCTTACTCAGCTGTGGAACATCCAAAAGGTGAGTTTGGTATTTACATGGTTTCAGATGGTGCGAACAAGCCGTATCGCTTGAAGATTCGTGCGCCAGGTTTTGCGCATTTGCAAGGCTTCGACGAAATGGCTACAGGTCACATGTTAAGTGACATTGTCGCGGTTATTAGTACGCAAGATATCGTATTCGGGGAGGTTGACCGATAATGTTGTCAGCTGAATCTAAAAAATTATTTGATGTTGAATTGGCAAAATACCCAGCGGATCAACGCCGCTCAGCCATCATGGGCGCGCTTCGCATTGCCCAAGATGAATTGGGTTTTTTGTCAGTACAAACAATTGAAGAAGTTGCTGCTTATATTGGTATTCCACCGGTACAAGCTTACGAAGTAGCAACTTTCTATAATATGTATGACTTGCAACCTATGGGTCAATACAAAATCACCATTTGCACCAACTTACCATGCGCATTGCGTGGTGGTGTGAATTCTGCTGAATATTTGAAAGAGAAATTGGGCATTGATTTCAATGAAACCACGCCTGATGGAAAATTCACTTTGGTTGAAGGCGAGTGCATGGGCGCTTGTGGAGATGCACCGGTTTTATTGGTTAATAACCATAAAATGTGCAGCTTCATGACCCCTGAGGCCATTGATCAGAAATTAGCGGAGTTAAAATAATGGCGATTTTTAAATCAGGTGTTATTTTTGATGGCATGGATACCCATGACGAAGATGCATGGAGCTTAGCAGCTTATGAATCTCGCGGTGGTTACCAAGCCTTACGCAAAATCCTAGAAAACAACATGAGCCAAGACGACGTGATTGCCGAAGTGAAAGCTTCTGGTTTACGCGGTCGTGGTGGTGCAGGTTTCCCAACAGGTTTGAAATGGAGCTTTATGCCTCGTTCATTCCCAGGTGAGAAATATGTTGTGTGCAATACCGATGAAGGTGAGCCAGGCACATTTAAAGACCGTGACATCATGCGTTATAACCCACATGCTTTGATTGAAGGCATGATTATTGCAGGTTATGCAATGGGCGCTATCGCAGGTTATAACTATGTTCACGGTGAAATCTTTGCTGAATATTTGCGCTTTGAAGAAGCCATTGCTCAAGCGATAGCCAAAGGTTATCTGGGCAACAATATTTTGGGTACAGATTTTAACTTTAATTTGTATGCTCACCATGGTTATGGCGCTTACATTTGTGGTGAAGAAACGGCACTTTTAGAGTCTTTAGAAGGCAAAAAAGGTCAACCACGTTTCAAACCACCATTTCCTGCATCATTTGGCTTGTATGGCAAACCGACAACCATTAACAATACCGAAACATTTGCATCTGTTCCGTTCATCATTCGTGATGGCGCGCAAAAATTTGCAGATGCCGGTAAGCCAAACAATGGTGGTACAAAATTATTCTCAGTTTCAGGTCACGTAGAGCGTCCTGGTAACTATGAGATTGCACTTGGCACTCCCTTTAGCGAGCTATTGGAAATGGCTGGTGGTATGCGTGGTGGTAAGAAATTAAAAGCTGTGATTCCTGGAGGCTCTTCTGCTCCTGTATTGCCCGCTGACATCATGATGGACGTGACAATGGATTACGATTCTATCGCCAAAGCAGGTTCGATGTTGGGTTCTGGTGCAGTAATCGTAATGGATGAAGATGTTTGTATGGTCAAAGCTTTAGAGCGTTTGTCTTACTTCTATTATGATGAGTCTTGTGGTCAATGTACTCCTTGCCGTGAAGGTACAGGTTGGTTATACCAAATCGTACATCGCATTGAAAATGGTTTAGGACGACCTGAGGACTTGGAATTATTGGCGTCAGTGGGCAACAACATGGCAGGGCGCACGATTTGTGCATTAGCCGATGCTGCAGTGTTCCCAGTGCGCAGTTTTACCAAGCACTTCTTGCATGAATTTGAGCATCATATTGAGCACAAAACATGCATGGTTGATCATAAATGGTTTTAATGAATCTACAAAATAATTAGGATTGCCAAAGTTATGCTACAGATCGAAATTGATGGCAAAGAACTATCGGTAGAGCAGGGTAGTACGGTGATGGAAGCCGCCCACCAGGTCGGCACGTATATTCCACACTTTTGCTACCACAAAAAACTATCGATTGCGGCCAACTGCCGTATGTGTCTTGTCGAAGTTGAAAAAGCGCCTAAGCCTTTACCAGCTTGCGCTACGCCTGTTACAGACGGGATGAAAGTGAAGACCAGCTCACCTTTAGCCAAAACGGCACAAAAAGGTGTGATGGAATTCTTGTTGATTAACCATCCATTGGATTGCCCAATTTGTGACCAAGGCGGTGAGTGCCAGTTACAAGATTTGGCCGTGGGTTATGGTAATGGTAAGAGTCGTTACGAAGAAGGCAAACGCTCAGTAGTCGGTAAAGACATGGGACCTTTGGTTTCTGCTGCCGAAATGAGCCGCTGTATTCACTGTACCCGTTGCGTTCGCTTTACTGAAGAAATTTCAGGCTACCAAGAAATTGGTATGGCGCACCGTGGTGAGTTCTCTGAAATTATGCCGTATATCGGTAAAACAGTTGAATCTGAAGTTTCAGGTAACGTGATTGACTTGTGTCCTGTTGGCGCATTGACCAGCAAACCATTCCGTTATGATGCTCGTTCATGGGAATTGTCACGTCGCAAATCATTCTCTGCACATGATGCTTTGGGTAGTAACCTTATCATTCAAGTGAAAGACCATTTGGTTCGCCGTGTTTTGCCATTTGAAAATGAAGCGATTAACGAATGCTGGATTTCAGATAAAGACCGTTTCGCTTATGAAGGTTTGTATCATGAACAGCGTTTGCAAAAACCAAAAATCAAACACGGTGGTGTTTGGCATGAGGTTGATTGGCAAACGGCATTAGAATACGTAGAAAAAGGCATCCGTGGTGTGAGCAATGACTTTGGTCCTGCTGCTATCGGTGTTCTGGCTAACCCAATGAGCACGGTTGAAGAATTATTCTTGGCCCGTAAATTGGCACATGGCTTGGGTATTCACAGTATTGACAGTCGCTTACAACAACAAGATTTGCGTTTTGCTGCCAAACAGCAAGGTGCATTGTGGTTGGGTCAAAGCATTGCAGATTTTGGTCAAAATGATGCGTTCTTTGTGATTGGTGCAGATTTGCGTCAAGAGCAAGCATTGTTGACAACCCGTTTGCGTCAAGCTGTTAAAGAAGGCTCACAAGTCTTTAGCTTGCACGCTTATGAGCAAGAATTGCACATGGCTGCTTTGCAAATGTTAGCGAACCCAAATGATTGGGCAGCTCGTTTGGCTGAAGTGATTGCTGCTGCTAAAGGTGAAGGCCTGGCTTCTGATGAAGCACAAGCCATTGCCAAAGCATTAAAAGAGCAAGAAAGCGTTTGTGTGGTATTGGGTGCTCAAGCACAAAACCATGCTGAATTCTCTCATTTGTATTCATTGGCACAAGAATTGTCTGAAGCCACTGGTGCAAAATTGGGTATCTTGCCACAAGCTGCGAACACAGTTGGTGCCGATGTTTTGGGTTTTGTTCCTAGTAATGATGGCGCGAACATCAATGAGATGTTGGCCAAGGCTGATAAAAAAGCATTGATCTTACTGAATATTGAACCTGAAATTGACATTGCCAATACCCAAGCGGCGAAAAAAGCATTGTTGGCTGCGCAAACCGTGATTGCAATGACAGCTTATGAAAGCGAAGGTTTATTGGAATTGGCAGATGTCTTGTTGCCAATCACACCATTTACTGAAACTTCAGGCAGCTTCATTAGCATGGAAGGTCGCTTACAAAGCTTCCATGGCGTGGTGAAACCTTTGGGTGAAGCGCGTCCTGCTTGGAAAGTAATTCGCGTTTTGGGCAATATGTTTGGTGTTGCTGGCTTTGATTACAATACATCTGAAGATGTTTTATCAGATGCGATTGACCAAGAAACCTTGCCAAGCAAATTTAACAGCCGTTTGACACAAATGGTTGCCAAAGGCGCTGAGCAAAATACTTTGGTTCGTGTTGGTGGCGTGAGTATTTACAGCACCGACGCAATTGCTCGCCATTCTGCACCATTGCAAGCAACAACACATGCTCAAGTCCCTGTGGCCAAAGTATGTGCCGCAACATTGCAAGCATATGCACTAGCAGAAGGTTCGGTTCAGTTAGCAACAGTGAATGGAGACGCCGTTACGGTTACCATCGCTGTAGACAATAAGCTGCCTGAAAATGTCGTTTACTTGCCAGTACACCCAGCCAATCAGGCTTTGGGTAATATGATGGCAACTGTTGAATTTAAACGAGGTTAATCATGGAAGCTTGGTTTCAAGAGTTATTAGGAATGCAATGGGGCTGGATTGTTTCGATTTTGGTTAAAATCGTTATTATCTTGATTCCCATGATTTTAAGCGTTGCGTACTTGACTTATTTTGAACGTAAAGTCATTGGTTTCATGCAATTGCGCATGGGTCCAAACGTAACAGGTCCTTATGGTTTGATTCAGCCATTTGCTGACGTGGTTAAACTGTTGATGAAAGAGATTATTCGCCCAACTCAGGCGAATAAAGGCTTGTATTTATTGGCCCCTGTTTTGTCTATCATGCCTGCATTTGCAGCATGGGCAGTGATTCCATTTTCAGAAAACTGGTGGTTAACCAACGTCAATGCTGGTTTGTTGTACATCATGGCAGTGACTGCTTTTGGTGTATACGGCATCATCATTGCCGGTTGGGCATCAAACTCAAAATATGCCATGCTTGGCGCAATGCGTGCATCTGCTCAAATGATTTCTTATGAAATCGGTATGGGCTTTGCATTGGTTGCGGTGGTGATGGTTTCAGGCAGCCTGAACTTCCTAGACATCGTTGGCAATCAAGGCCACGGTATCATGGGCGGTTCAGTGTTCTCATGGAACTGGTTACCACTTTTCCCATTGTTTGTCGTATACCTGATTTCAGGTGTGGCGGAAACAAACCGTGCGCCATTTGACGTTGCGGAAGGGGAGTCTGAGATTGTTGCGGGTTTCCACGTGGAATACTCGGGTATGGCTTTTGCTGCGTTCTTCTTGGCAGAGTACATCAACATGATCTTGGTAGCAGCTTTGGTTTCATTGCTATTCTTAGGCGGTTGGTTGTCTCCATTTCCTGCAAGCTGGGACTTCGTTGGTGCATCTGGCGCTTGGTGGATGTTCATTAAAATGGCGATGGTGTTGTACTGCTTCTTGTGGTTCCGTGCAACGTTCCCACGTTTCCGTTACGACCAAATCATGCGCTTGGGTTGGAAAATTTTCATTCCAGTAACCATCATTTGGATTGTGGTTTTGAGTATCTGGATGATTTCTCCAGTAAGTCTATGGTAAGGATACGAGAGCGAAAATGACTAATTTTATTAAAACATTTGCACTGACTGAGTTATTGGTGGGTCTGTCTGTGACCTTCCGTAACTTCTTCGCTCGCAAGCTAACATTACGTTACCCTGTCGAGAGAACACCTCAATCAGTGAGATTCCGTGGCTTACATGCCCAACGCCGTTATGAAAATGGTGAAGAGCGTTGTATTGCTTGTAAATTATGCGAGGCAGTTTGTCCTGCTTTGGCCATTTCAATTGAATCAGAACAACGTGATGACGGCAGCCGCCGTACCACACGTTATGATATTGATTTAACGAAGTGTATTTTCTGCGGTTTCTGTGAAGAAGCTTGTCCGGTTGATGCCATCGTTGAAACCCAAATCTTTGAATATCATGGTGAAAAACGTGGTGACTTGTATTACACCAAACCCATGTTATTGGCGATTGGGGATAAATACGAGTCAGAAATCGCCAAGTGTAAAGCAGCTGATGCGCCATATCGTTAAGGGGATATCATGTTTCAACTGATTTTGTTTTATGTATTTGCAGCAGTGATTTTATTCTCTGCTTTGCAAGTGGTTACCACTAAAAATCCGGTTAACGCAGCCTTATACTTGGTATTAACGTTTTGTACCAGTGCCCTAATGTGGGTACTGATGCAGGCGGAATTCTTGGGTATTATCTTGGTTGTGGTTTACGTTGGCGCTGTGATGGTTCTGTTCTTGTTTATCGTGATGATGTTGAATATCGATATTGAAGAAATGCGTAAGGGTTTTTGGAAAAATCTACCTGTTTCAGGCACGATTGGTGTGTTGTTTGCCGTTTTGTTGATTTTGATTTTAATCAATCCAAAAACCGACTTATCTGCATTCACCATGCAAGATCTTCCTGCTGATTACAGCAATATTCGTGCTTTGGGTAGCGAAATTTACACCACTTATGTTCTGCCGTTTGAATTGGCAGCTGTGTTGTTGGTTTTGGGTATTGTGGCTGCAATTGCTTTGGTTCATCGCCCAAGCACCAACCCACGTCGCCAAAACCCAGCTGAGCAAGTTAAGGTTCAAGCCAAAGATCGTTTCCGCATGGTAAACATTCCTGTTGTGTTGCCACAAAGTGATGAAGCGCAAACTGAAGAAAATGATTCTAAGGAGGCTAAATAATGATTAGCATCACGCATTATCTTGTGTTGGCCGCATTGCTATTTGGTATCAGTGCAATGGGTATTTTTATGAATCGACGCAACGCATTAATCTTATTGATGTGTTGTGAGTTGATGCTTTTGGCAGTTAATTTCAACTTCGTGGCATTCTCTCAGTATTTGGGAGATACCGCAGGTCAAATTTTTGTATTCTTTATTTTGACTGTGGCAGCTGCCGAAGCGGCAATTGGCTTAGCCATTATGGTGTTAGTGTTCCGTAACCGTAAGAGCATTAACGTTCTCGATTTAGGCAGCCTGAAAGGCTAATGGATACCAAGACGGATATATTAAGAACATGGATAAAATGAGCTTGTATTTATTAATTGCCTTAGCGCCACTTGTGGGCTCGCTGATAGCGGGCTTCTTTGGCCGCGCGATAGGACCCAAGGCCACACAAACTGTGACCATTTTGGGTGTGGCTGTTTCTGCCATCCTATCGGCAAAGGTTTTGTACGACTTTTCAATGGGTAACGCAGATGTTTTCAATGAAAACATCTATACCTGGTTAACCATGGGCGGACTGGATTTCTCAGTTGGCTTTATGGTCGATAGCTTAACTGCCTTGATGTTGGTGGTGGTGACAAGCGTATCGTTAATGGTTCACATCTACACCATCGGTTACATGAAGGGTGATCCTGGATACGAGCGTTTCTTCTGCTACATTTCATTGTTTACATTCTCAATGCTAATGTTGGTGATGAGTAACAACTTCGTCCAACTGTTCTTTGGTTGGGAAGCTGTAGGCTTGGTGTCTTATCTATTGATTGGTTTTTACTACGACCGTCCAACGGCTGTGTATGCCAACTTAAAAGCATTTATGGTAAACCGTGTGGGTGACTTTGGTTTCCTATTGGGCATTGGCTTGGTATTGGCTTACTTCGGTGGCAGTTTGTACTACACCGACGTTTTTGCTGCGGCACCAGGTGTTGCAAATGCAACCATCGAAATCATCCCTGGCCAAGAATGGTCATTGATGACTGTTACTACCATCTTGTTGTTTGTGGGTGCGATGGGTAAATCAGCACAATTTCCATTACACGTTTGGTTACCAGACTCAATGGAAGGCCCAACACCGATTTCAGCATTGATTCACGCGGCAACCATGGTTACTGCAGGTATCTTTATGGTGAGCCGTATGTCACCATTGTTTGAATTGTCTAGCACAACCTTAAACTTCATCATGATTATTGGCGCGATTACGGCTTTGTTCATGGGTTTATTGGGTATTGTACAAAACGACATCAAACGCGTGATTGCCTACTCAACCTTGTCTCAGCTTGGTTACATGACTGTTGCTTTGGGTGCATCTGCTTACTCAATGGGTATGTTCCACGTGATGACTCACGCATTCTTTAAAGCGTTGTTATTCTTGGCTGCCGGTTCGGTAATCATGGGTATGCATCACGATCAAGACATGCGCAATATGGGTGGTTTGCGTAAATACATGCCAATTACTTGGATCACGATGTTAATCGGTGCCTTGTCATTGATTGGTACGCCATTCTTCTCTGGTTTTTACTCAAAAGACTCGATTATTGAAGCGGTTCATGCATCGAATTTACCTGCTGCTGATTGGGCATTGTTCGCTTTGCTAGCCAGCGTGTTTGTGACTGCTTTTTACTCATTCCGTCAGTACTTCATGGTTTTCCATGGTAAAGAACGTTGGAAAGAGAAGGGCAATCATCACGAACACCATGATGATCACCATCACCACGGTTTGTCTGCGAATGAAAATCCAAAAGAAAGCCCTTGGGTTGTAACCTTACCTTTGGTTTTATTGGCTATCCCATCAATCTTTGTTGGTGCTTGGGTGATTGAACCGATGTTGTATGGCAACTTCTTTGATGGCGTGATTTTTGTGAACGCAGAAGCACATCCAACAATGGCGATCATGAAAGAAGAGTTCACTCACATGGGTGGTACTTGGGGCATGACTTTGCATGGTTTCAGTGCAATGCCATTTTGGTTAGCATTGGCAGGTGTTGTTGCAGCTTGGTTCTTCTACATGAAAGCACCACAGCTACCTGCAAAAATTGCTGGCAGCATCAAACCTGTTTACACCTTGTTAATTAACAAATACTACCTAGATGAACTTTACTACGCTG
>JASLBZ010000144.1 GCA_030146285.1 Neisseriaceae bacterium
ACACAGCGGACTTAAAATCCGCCGACCCTAACCGGTCGTGCCGGTTCAATTCCGGCCCCGGGCACCATGCAATAAAAAAAATAACCGCTTTTGCGGTTATTTTTTTGCCTGTTACTTTTGTAAAATAATCGACTCATTGCACAATATTCATATATCTCATTAACATGGCCTTCTATCGTATTTTTATGCCGTTAATTATTTTGTGAATCCATTCAAACCATTGCTGACTACTATTGCCCCTCGGTTAAAAACGAAATGATATTCCATATTCCTTTATTTTGCCCTTTCCTCATTGGGAATGGGTTTCATTTTCCTAAATGAAATACACAGTACACTTTACCCTGCAACAATAGAATATAATATCAAAATACACTACAAATTAAAGTTAAAAATCTAAAATATAAAAACAGAATTTAACTTAACACACCCCATGGGGCATTTACTACACACATCACGGTAACACATCTGAATGAACTTAAGTCACAGCAGGATTACATTACCTGTTACAAAAAAAGGTAAGCGGCGCAGTCAAACCATTATTCAGGCTGCTACAAATGTTTTTATTCAATATGGCTTTAATGGCGCATCCATTGATAAAATATTAGCCATCTCTGGCGGCTCACGTTCCAGTGTTTATGATATTTTTGGCAGCAAAGAAGGCTTATTCAATGCTGTGATTCATGACATGGTCGAGCAAGTTTTTACCACCACACCCATCAACTTAAAAGACAGTAGCGTCAATCAGATTTTGTACGAGCATGCTGCAAACTACCTCTATCACGTCTTAAAACCAGATGCACTGAACCTTTACAGAATGGTCATCTCGGAATCTGATCAATTTCCTGGACTGGCTCGAATTTGCTACCAAGCTGGGCCAGAACGATTCTACAAGGACTTAGCATCCAATCTAGAAGCCATAACCAACCTACCTCAACCAACCTTGCTTTTGGCTTCCCGTACATTCTTGGTAATGGTTGCCGGTGATTTGATGTTACAAGCCCTAAGCACACCCGGTTTTAAACTCACCCGAGTGCTTGCCAAAAGCCACATTGATTTAAGCATTCAAATGTGTGATGCATTTTTTAACAATAGCCAACAACCGGTATAAAAAAACAACCTGTCAATAACAGGTTGTTTGACCAAAGCCATTCATGCAACAAACACTAAACACCAAAACCCATCAATAAAATTCCCCAGAACAATGCCCCCATACCCAATGACAAGCAAAAAATGGTGAGTCCATCAGCAATACTGTACAAAGAACGCTTCAAGCCATGCCCTTCCATGCTTGGGCCCATTCCTTTAACCAACCAGGTCAATAACTGGGAAATCAGATACCCCAAAATCAAGGCATAAGGTCCAACATAAACATTAACCTGCCTTAGCATCGATAAAGCGTGGAGATTGTCTTGGTTACTGGCATAGTAATACACAATAATAATTGAATAAAAAACCATTCCACTAAACATCATTAACAGTTTTGGTGCTTTTTTTTCCCAGATATCCACGGACATTCTCCCCCTTTCATGAAAATACAATTATCATAATATTTGAAATTTAATGCAAATAAATTAATGGTTTGTATTAAAATATGTTGGAATTTGTAAGTCAATAAAAAAGCCCATCCTTGACGGACATTCAAATTGATGGGAATCTCAGTGGCAATTCATATTCATTCCGACAATCAAGAGAAAACATGTCTAAAACATTTTTAATATACGGTGCCAGCCAAGGCTTAGGCAAAGCCATTGTTCAGTCTATTCCTGACGCAAACGACACCGTATTTGCCGTGTCTCGCTCCAAGCCTCAACATGATTTGCATTGGATTGGCGCTGATTTATCAGACCCAAAAATGGCTGTAAGTATTGTTAAAGAAGCGATTGCCAGCACACCATTAGATTGTGTTATCTACAATGTCGGTATTTGGGAGCATGATGCATTCACCGATGCTTATGATTTTTCAAAATGTTCCGATGATGAAATTTTAACATTGGTACAAACCAACATCAGTTCTTGTCTTTTGAATCTCAAAGCTGTTTTGCCCAATTTACAAAAGTCAGACAATGCTAAGATTATTTTAATCGGTTCAACATGGGGTTTGGATAATCACAATGGCAAAGAAGTCGCCTTTTCCGCCAGCAAATACGCCGTTCGAGGCATTGCCCATGCTTTGCGTGAAACCTTACGTGAATTTCAAATTGGCATTAGCGTCCTGAACCTAGGTTACTTGGCAACAGAATTTGCAATAGATGTTCCGACTGTCAATGTGCTGCAAGCCACACAAGACAGCCTCATCCCGCTGAGCGATGTCATCGCAGCCATTCGCTTTATCTTAAGCACCAGTAAAGCCAGCTGCGTGAAAGAAATCAACATGCCTGCCATGGCAGATACCAATATGTAAACCCATTTTTCATTTTTATCTCACTTGCCCTATTACCACAATCGGTTACAATAACCGCATTCATAATTTCCCCTATTTCAAGAGACAAACATGAGTCAATACGTCTATTCGATGTACAAAGTTAGCAAAACAGTACCACCACAAAAACAAATTATTAAAGACATTTCATTGTCTTTCTTACCGGGTGCAAAAATTGGTTTATTGGGCTTAAATGGCGCAGGTAAATCAACGGTTTTGCGCATTATGGCAGGTGTGGATAAAGAGTTTGACGGCGAAGCTGTTGCCATGAATGGCATCAATATCGGCTACTTAGCCCAAGAGCCTGAGTTGGACCCCAACAAAACCGTTCGCGAAGAAGTTGAAAGTGGCATGGGTGCAGTGGTTGAAGCGCAAAAACGCCTAGAAGAAGTTTATGCAGCTTACGCAGAAGAAGATGCCGACTTTGATGCTTTGGCTGAAGAACAAGGTCGCCTAGAGGCCATTATTTCAGCTGGTGCTGGTGACAATATCGAACTGCAATTGGAAATTGCTGCTGATGCTTTGCGCCTACCCGATTGGGACGCTAAAATTGAACACCTCTCTGGTGGTGAAAAACGCCGCGTGGCATTGTGTAAATTATTGCTTTCTAAACCTGATATGCTATTGCTTGACGAACCAACAAACCATTTGGATGCCGAGTCTGTTGAGTGGTTAGAACAGTTCTTAGTACGCTTTCCGGGCACGGTCGTTGCTGTTACCCATGATCGCTACTTCTTAGACAATGCTGCAGAATGGATTTTGGAACTTGACCGTGGCCATGGTATTCCTTGGAAAGGCAATTACAGCTCTTGGTTAGAACAAAAAGAAGCACGCCTTGCTACAGAGTCAAAACAAGAAGCTGCCCGCATGAAATCCATGAAACACGAGTTAGAATGGGTTCGCCAAAATGCCAAAGGTCGCCAAGCCAAATCCAAAGCCCGTATTGCTCGCTTTGAAGAAATGTCGAGTGTTGAATACCAAAAACGCAATGAAACCCAAGAAATCTTTATTCCTGTGGCAGAGCGCTTGGGCAATGAGGTCATTGAGTTCACCAACGTGAGCAAAGCCTTTGGTGACAAATTATTGATTGATGATTTAAGCTTCAAAATCCCAGCAGGTGCGATTGTCGGCATTATCGGCCCGAATGGTGCGGGTAAATCAACACTGTTTAAAATGATTACCGGTAAAGAGCAACCTGATTCAGGTGAAGTGAAAATTGGTCAAACCGTACAAATGTCTGTCGTTGACCAAAGTCGTCAAGATTTGGATAACAAAAAAACGGTGTTTGATGATGTTGCCGAAGGCCGTGATATCTTGCAAGTGGGTCAATTTGAAATTCCTGCGCGCGCTTATTTAGGTCGCTTTAACTTCAAAGGTGCAGACCAAGGCAAAATCGTTGGTAATTTATCTGGTGGTGAACGTGGTCGCTTACACTTGGCCAAAACATTGATTACCGGTGGTAACGTCTTACTACTGGATGAACCATCAAATGACTTGGACGTAGAAACCCTACGCGCACTAGAAGAAGCCTTATTAGAATTTGCCGGTAATGCATTGGTGGTTTCTCATGACCGTTGGTTCTTAGACCGCATTGCAACCCACATTTTGGCTTGTGAAGGCGATTCTAAATGGGTGTTCTTTGATGGTAACTACCAGGAATACGAAGCCGATAAGCGCAAACGTTTGGGCGAAGAAGCAGCCAAACCAAAACGCATTCGCTACAAACCAGTTACCCGCTAAAAAGCTTTTAAACAAACAAAATGCCAACTTAATGTTGGCATTTTTTGTGACTTGCTTATAGGCTGCTGATTATTCCAAATTCAAACCTTGTTCCGCCAAAAACTCACGCATATGAACACGATTTTGTTTGCTCATAAATTCACTCATGCTTTTACTCCAATCCGCCGCTTTTTGATTGCTCGCACGGGTTCGGTAATATTCTTGCATATGCGCATCATAAGACAATAACTCATCCAAATAGGCTTTATCCGAATAATGCTCATGGTGCAAAATTGAGGCCACAGGCAAACGCGGCTTGGTGGCATTTCTTACTTCAGGAACGCCCACCGTCATGCCAAACACAGCATAAGCATGCTCTGGAATGTGCAGAAAATCACAAACAGCGCGAGGTTGATTGCGAATACCACCAATGAAACAAATGCCATAACCATTGGCTTCGGCTGCCAAAGCAAAATTCTGCGCTAGCAAGGCAACATCGACGGTTGCAACCAAGAGATTTTCTGTGGTCTGTGCTTGAATCTTTTGTTCATGCATTTCACATGCTTTTTGTAAGCGCTTTAAATCCGCACAAAAAACCAAAAAAGTAGCACATGTTTCTACATGTGGGTTACCCGTTAACTTTGCCAACACTTTTTTTCGCTCTGGCTCATTCACAGCGATAACAGAATACGCTTGGACAAAATGCGATGAGGCTGCGCACTGTGCAGCGGACAGCATTTGTTCTAATTTTTCTAAAGGAATTTGTTCATCTGTGTATTTTCTTACAGAAACATGCGCTTGCATTTGCTCGATTACAGGGTTCATGGTTAAGTCCATCCGATAAATTTCAATAATTATAACCCAAAGACATGACAAACAAACCAAAGCAAGCTCTAACTCTTTTGTTTTTAAAATGCCACCCAAAACCCCACTGATTTTTGCTGCAATCTTAGCGCCAAAACATCAAAAAAAAGTAGCCAACAAACCAATAAACAGGTATAGTTCTGTCTCACTTCATGGCGGGGTGACAGAGTGACTATGTGACGGTTTGCAAAGCCGTATAGGCCGGTTTAAATCCGCGCCCCCGCCTCCAAAGTTTTAGCCCGGGTGGTGAAATTGGTAGACACAGCGGACTTAAAATCCGCCGACCCTAACCGGTCGTGCCGGT
>JASLBZ010000167.1 GCA_030146285.1 Neisseriaceae bacterium
AATACTGGTTACCATTAAAAGTTTTTTCATGAAAGTCACATCCTTGAATAATGACAGTGATTATAACGACGAATTTGAATTTTCGGTAAAAGAAAATAACGAAATTCGCGAATTAGTTATTCCAAACGAACTTGCAGGCATGCGATTGGATGCCGCATTGGCAAAATTATTGCCTGATTTTTCTCGCAGTCGCATGACATCTTGGATTAAAGATGATCAAGTGCTTTTGAATGGCAAACCCTGCGAGCCAAAACAAAAATTAATTGGTCAAGAAAAATTGACCATTACCATTGTCCCCAGTGATGAGAATTTGGCATTTACTCCAGAAGACATCGCTTTGGATGTTATCTATGAAGATGATACTGTTATTGTGCTGAACAAATCAGCAGATATGGTGGTGCATCCAGCCTCAGGTAACTGGACAGGAACGATTCTAAACGGCTTACTATACCATTATCCTGAACTGCAACAAATACCACGTGCCGGAATTGTACACCGACTTGACAAAGATACCAGTGGTCTTATGGTCGTTGCTCGGACTTTGCAAGCACAAAATAACTTGGTGCAGCAATTGCAAAACAGAACCGTTAAGCGCATTTATCGTGCTGTTTGTGACGGGATTGTACCATTTGATGGCATCATCGAAACAAAAATTGGTCGTGATCCACACAATCGCGTGAAAATGGCGGTCGTGAAGTTTGGTGGTAAAGAGGCCATTACGCACGTTAAGGTATTGGAACGGTATACGACACATTCATATGTTGAGTGCTCTTTAGAGACGGGACGTACCCACCAAATTCGTGTGCACATGCGTGAAGCAAGGCATCCATTAGCGGGAGATCCTGTGTATGGAAACCCCCGTTACAAGTGTTCTGATGAAGTCAAAGATTCAATCAAAAAATTGCATCGCCAAGCATTGCATGCTTATCGTTTAAGCTTTATCCATCCGGTTAGCAAAGAAGAAGTATCATTCGAGGCCAAGTTGCCAGAAGATATTTATCAATTGTTGTCTGTTTTGCGTTTGGAGTCTGGTTTGGATTCTTCATTAACACATGAAGATGCTTATCAGCAGTCAATGGACTCAGAAGATGACGATGACTGGGATGATGGCGATGTTGAAGTTATTTATGTGAAGGATTAAGCATGCAGATCTTGCCAAGTAGCGATTGTTTGGAAAATAAGCCTTCTGTATTCACTGCTAACTGGCCAGCTCCAGGCAACATCCACACCTTGATTAGTACCCGCCATGGGGGCGTGAGTCAGGGTGTTTATGCGTCTTTGAATGTTGGCAACCATGTTGGTGATGACGCACAAGCAGTCGCGCATAACCGAAGCATTGTTGCCAAGTATGCCAATTTACCGTTGGCGTATATGCAACAAATCCATTCTAGCAAGGTCATATTAGCAACTGAGGCGTTGTTAAATCAAAAAATGCAAGCCGATGCAATGGTAGACTCAAGTGCTTCAGTTGCTTGTGCTGTCATGACAGCAGACTGCTTGCCGGTTTTGTTTTGCAATAAAGCAGGTACTGTTGTTGCTGCTGCACATGCAGGTTGGCGTGGTTTGGCTGCAGGCATATTAGAAAAAACCATTATGGCCATGAATGTTCCTGAGGAAGAGATTATGGCCTATATGGGTCCTGCAATCGGGCCAGATGCTTTTGAAGTAGGGCAAGATGTTTGGGATGCTTTTTGTTTGCAAGATCGACAACAAGAATTGGCATTTACCAACATTGGCGAAGGGCAATATTTGGCTGATATTTATGCATTGGCACGTCGCATGATGCGCAATGTCGGTATTACACACATATACGGTGGTGAGTTTTGTACGGTCTTGGAGCGAGAGCATTTTTTCTCCTACCGTCGTGATGGCCAAACAGGTCGCATGGTCAGTGCCATTTGGATTGAACAATAATAGGTACAACACATTTCTTATCAGATTATTAAAGAGGAATGATGATGAATCACCCCATGGCAAGTTCGAATAAGAATATTATTTTTTTTAACTTGTTGGATTTGGCAGAGAAAACATTTCGCTGCATATTTGAAGAAACTGATGAAAGTTTCATTGGCTCCAGTTTGGATTTGGCCAAAGACTTGATTAATCAGTTTCATTTGGTTCGAATGTTGGCAACAAGTTATCCTGCTAAGACCATAGCCGTGGGTGATCCATTGCAAAAGCTAAGTTTGTTTAACCACATCGTTGAAGAAGTCGCCAATTTGCAATTGGGTTTATTTGGATTAAGTGGTTTGAATGCGAACGAGAATATTACTGTTCATGCCAAAGCATCTGGGCGGGTATTGTTTGCATTGATTGGCATCCTGAATGAATGGCAATCAATGTGGATGCGTTGTCTGCCCATTGACACGTCGTTAACATGGTATTCAAACGCAAAAAACAATGGCTCAGCTGATGCACTTCGTCAAGAGTTGACCGGGAAAAAGGCGATTATTCCCAGACGCTCATTCATGTATAAGTATTTTTGTAACTGATGCCATTAAAAAGCTGCTTTTGGGCAGCTTTTTTATTGTTTGTATGCTTGTCAATCAAGCCCGAACCGTTGTTTTATTCAATTACTTGGTGGCTTGGCATTGAAATCATGCGCCAAAAATAGCTACAATGCTGTTTATTGCCCCAATTATAAAAATACAGTAAAGGAAGCTGCAACCATGTCTGAGAAAATTAAAGGTGATGGTGCATTTCGTCGCCTCGACTTACACACACCCGTGATCGAAAATACCTATTCTGGTGCTTTGTCTTTTATGCGCCGAAATTACAGTCGAGATTTGACCGATGTTGATGTGGTTGTGTCTGGTGTCCCACTGGATTTGGCAACAACTTTTCGCTCTGGTGCACGTCTAGGCCCACAGGCCATTCGTGCGGCTTCAGTACAGTTGGCTGAATTGGATTTGTTCCCATGGGGATTTGATCCATTTGAAGATTTGGCTGTGATTGATTATGGTGATTGTTATTTTGACGCGCACAATCCCATGACAATCAAAGACGCCATCGTCAATCATGCCCGCCACATCTTAAACAACAGCGATGCCAAAATGCTGACATTTGGTGGTGATCATTACATCACATATCCTTTGTTATTGGCTCATGTCGAAAAATACGGTAAGCCATTGTCGCTACTGCATTTTGATGCACATTGTGATACGTGGCCAGATGATAATCCTGACTCGATGAATCATGGCACCATGTTTTATAAGGCGATTAAAGAAGGTTTGATTGATCCTAAAACATCGGCACAAGTGGGTATTCGCACTTGGAACAGTGATTTTCAAAACATGAATATGCTGTTTGCACCTTGGGTGAATGAAAATGGCGCAGCTGCCACGGCCCAACGCATTAAAGACATTGTAGGGGACAATCCAGTTTATTTGACTTTTGATATTGATTGCTTAGACCCAGCACATGCGCCAGGAACAGGAACGCCTGTAGCCGGTGGTTTAACCAGCCATACCGCTTTGAGTATTTTACGAGAGTTAAGCAGCCTGAACATTGTTGGTATGGATGTGGTTGAAGTTGCACCAGCGTATGATCAAAGTGAAATTACAGCCTTAGCAGCAGCGCACGTGGCTGCAGATTTATTGTGTATTATGCGCAATAAGAAATTAGGCATCGGTTAATTTGCAAAAAAAGAGCCTATTACAGGCTCTTTTTTGTATTCATGCGTTGTTTGTGATGGGTTTTACTTGGCTTTAAAGAAGTCTTTGACTTTATCTATCATGCTTTTACTGCCTTCTTCAAGGGCATGTCCTGTTTTTTCAGCTTCTTCTTTGGCCGACTCTAAGAGCTCTTCAGCATTGTTTTTTAACTCAGATGCAGCATCGACAGCATGGTCTTTTAAGGCATCTGCTTTTTCTTGAATCTTGTCCATCACTTCGCAAGATGTATCTGATACATGGTCTTGTAAAGTGGCTGCTTTATCGATTGCTTGATCTTTAAGCTCATTAACCTTATCGGTGGCTTCTGAAGCTTTATCTGACAAATTATCTTTTACTGTATTGGCTTGTTCTTTTAATGCATCAGCAGCGTCATTGACTTTTTTTGATAAATCAGTCATCTTAAATCCCCATGTTATAAAGAAAAATTGTGGAAGCAAGAACAGTATAATGACAATGTATTAGAATGTACATTCTATTTTCATAAGCGAGGTTCTTCGGTGGTGCGATCCATACCAAAAATCCCAGTTAAAAACTGGGATTTTTGGTATGCTGCTAAAATGAAATTAATCAAGGGTTTGGCTGCTGGACAAAACATCTTTTAAATACCGTCCAGTATATGAAGCAGTACACAAAGCCACTTCTTCGGGTGTGCCTTGTGCAATAATTTGACCACCACCATCTCCACCTTCTGGGCCTAAGTCAATCACATGGTCGGCTGTTTTGATGACATCCAAATTATGCTCGATAATCACAATGCTATTACCTTTGCCCTTGAGTCGTTGAATGACTTCCAGCAATAAAGCAATGTCGGCAAAGTGTAAGCCAGTGGTCGGTTCATCCAAAATATACAGGGTTTTTCCTGTGTCTCTTTTAGACAATTCTAAGGCCAGTTTGACACGCTGGGCCTCACCACCAGACAAAGTGGTGGCACTTTGTCCTAAGCGAACATAACCTAAGCCCACGTCCATTAACGTTTGTAACTTGCGGGCAATGGTTGGAACGGCATCAAAGAACGGGCGGGCTTCTTCGACTGTTAAATCCAATATCTCTGAGATATTCTTGCCTTTAAAAGTGACTTCTAAGGTTTCACGGTTGTAGCGTTTTCCATGGCACACTTCGCAAGGCACATACACATCAGGCAAGAAATGCATCTCTACTTTTAAGACGCCATCGCCTTGGCATGCTTCGCAGCGACCGCCTTTGACATTAAAGCTGAATCGACCGACGCTGTAGCCACGTTCCCGAGACAATGGTACGCCAGCAAACAATTCACGAATGGGCGTGAACAAGCCTGTGTAAGTGGCTGGGTTCGAGCGTGGGG
Source organism: Neisseriaceae bacterium (assembly GCA_030146285.1). Taxonomy (GTDB): domain Bacteria; phylum Pseudomonadota; class Gammaproteobacteria; order Burkholderiales; family Neisseriaceae; genus JASLFS01. Next base: position 4,996 of record JASLBZ010000167.1, read on the forward strand.
TGCGACCAATCGGGCTTTGGTCAACATTAATCACCTTATCTAATTGATCCAAGCCTTTAATGTCTGTATAAGGTGCAGGCTCTTCCTTGGCGCGGTTTAAGTCGCGGGCCGTAATTTTTGCCAATGTATCGTTAATCAATGTGGATTTGCCACTACCCGAAACACCGGTAATGCAGGTAATCAAACCCAATGGCAATGTTAAAGTCACATTTTTAAGGTTATTGCCGGTTGCACCTTCTAAAGTTAAGATGCGCTCAGGATCAATGGATGTTCTGGTTTTGGGCATTTTAATGGCCATTTTGCCACTTAAATATTGTCCTGTGATGGAGTCTGGTGACGCAGCCACTTTGTCAGGGGTGTCTGCAATCAGAACATGCCCACCATGTTCACCAGCACCAGGGCCCATATCAATCACAAAATCAGCTTGGCGAATGGCATCTTCGTCATGTTCTACCACTATAACGCTATTGCCCAAATCTCGTAAGCGTTTCAGGGTGCCTAATAAGCGGTCATTGTCTCGTTGATGTAAACCAATTGAAGGTTCATCCAAGACATACATCACACCGGTTAAGCCACTGCCAATTTGGCTTGCCAAACGAATGCGCTGTGCTTCTCCGCCAGATAAGGTCTCTGCACTGCGAGACAGGTTCAAATAATCCAAGCCAACATTGATTAAAAAGCCCAAGCGTTCGGTGATTTCTTTGAGAATTTTTTCAGCAATCTGTTGTTTATTGCCTTCTAAAGTCAATGTTTCAAAGAAAGCATGACTTTGTGCCAAAGGCCAAGCACTGATGTTTTGCAAAGCTTGATTGCCAACATAAACATAACGGGCTTCCTTGCGTAAACGGGCACCTTCACAAGCAGGACAGGATTGGTGGCTTTGGTATTGATGCAGTTCTTCGCGAACCGTAGAAGAGTCGGTTTCTCGGTAGCGGCGTTCTAAGTTGGGGATAATGCCCTCAAAAGCATGACTGCGCGCTACGGTTTTACCATTATTACCCAAGTAATGAAACTCGATGGCTTCTTTTTTCGAGCCATACAATACGATGTCTTGGATTTTTTTAGACAAATTTTCATAAGGCGTGTCGATATCAAACTCATAATGCGCAGCCAAAGACTGTACCATTTGAAAATAAAATGTATTGCGTTTATCCCAGCCTTTAATGGCTCCCGATGCCAAAGACAGTTCAGGGTGCATTACCACACGTGTTGGGTCAAAATAATTTCGAGAGCCCAAACCATCACAAGATGGACATGCGCCAATGGGATTGTTAAAACTAAATAGGCGTGGCTCTAATTCTGGCAGGCTGTAAGAACAAGCAGGACAAGCAAAGTTGGCAGAAAACCAATGTTCGACACCTGCATCCATTTCCAATGCCAAAGCACGGTCTTCACCAAAGCGCAGCGCAGCTTCAAAGCTTTCAGCAAGACGTTGTTTCATGTCTTCACGAATTTTAATGCGGTCAATGACCACATCAATATTGTGCTTGATGTTTTTTTCCAAAGCAGGAACAGCATCCAATTCATAAATGGTGCCATCGACTCGGACACGGGCAAAGCCTTGCGCTTGCAAATCTTCAAATAAATCTTGGTGTTCGCCTTTTCGTTCAACCACAGCAGGTGCCAAAATCATGACTCTTGAGTTTTCTGGCAATGCCAGAACATGGTCTACCATTTGTGAAACGGTTTGGCTGGCTAAGGGCAAATTGTGTTCTGGGCAGTGTG
>JASLBZ010000169.1 GCA_030146285.1 Neisseriaceae bacterium
GGAGGTTTGGCGATGCAAACACCATTGGGCGCCATTTACTCAACCAACATCACACCAGACAAAACCACAGGCATTGGTGATTATAGCTTACAAGAGTTTAATGCCGCAGTGAAGCATGGCGTTAGAAAAGACAAAAGCCCATTGTATCCAGCCATGCCGTATGTGTCTTATGGCATCATGCCGGATGATGAAATCAAAGCAATGTATGCTTATTTTATGACCCAAGTCACTCCTGTAGCACAAGAGAATGCACCTTCTACTTTCCCAAGAATCATGAGCATGCGTTGGCCGGTTGCTTATTGGCAAGCCTTATTCGCACCCAGTCGTGAGTTTGTTGCAGACACTGCTTTATCTGCTGATGTTAACCGCGGTGCTTATCTGGTTGAGGGGCCAGGGCACTGCGGGGCATGTCATACACCGCGTGGCGTTGGTTACCAAGAGCTCACCTTAAGTGATAAAGACAATAGCTTTTTATCGGGAGCGGTGATTGATGGTTGGCGCGCAAAAAGCTTGCGAGGTGAAGCACAAGGCTTGGCCAGCTGGAGTCAGCCTGAGATTGTGGAGTTTTTGAAAACAGGCCGTACCGACAAAGTCGCTGCTTTTGGTGCGATGGCAGATGTGATTGAGCACAGTTCACAATACTGGAGCGATGAAGATTTGAATGCGACGGCAAGTTATTTAAAACAATTAAGTCCAGCTAAGAACAAAGCATTGCAATTGCCAGAGAAAAAAGACACAACGACTGAAATGCTGCTCAGTGGCAATTACACCAGTCGCGGTGCTGTTTTGTATGCTGAATACTGTTACACCTGCCACCGTGCTGATGGCGCAGGCGTACCCCGTATTTTCCCAGCTTTGAATAAAAACACAGCCATTTATGCACAAAATCCACAATCGGTGATTCAAGTGACTTTGGAAGGTGCGCGCATGCCACATACGCCCGCTGACAAAATGGCATTTGCAATGCCTGGCTTTAAAAACCTCAGTGATGAAGATGTCGCCAGTGTGGTGAACTTTATTCGCACAGGTTGGAATAATACTGCGCCAGAAGTGAGTGCACAAGATGTGGCCAAGACTCGTCATTTTGTGAACAACAAAGCACCCAATATCAAGGCAGCAACAGGAGGCTCAAATGAATAAGATGATGAAATGGTCGATTGCACTTGTGGTATTGGCTTTGGCTGGTGCAGGTATTTATCAAGCATCAACGCCATCTTTGACAGCCAGCACACCTGATCATTACAAAATGGTGGACAAAGACGGTCAAGCTTTGCCAGATTATGTGGTGCCAGATGACTTGGAAATTGCCAATGAAGCCAATGCCGATGAAATCATGTTTGGTAAATTGTTATTGAATGAAACCAAGCGCATGTTACCGAACAATGTGGGCGCACAAATGAACTGCAACAGTTGCCATATTGCAGAAGGTAAGTCGCAATATGGTGCACCGTATTTAACCAGTTTGCCACAATACCCCAAAGTCATGCCGAGAGCAGGAAAAATGGTGGACATGCCTATGCGCATTAATGGTTGTTTTCAGCGTTCTATGAATGGTAAGCCTTTGCCAGTTGATTCTAAAGAAATGAAAGCCATGTTGGCATACATGGCATGGCTCAGCAAAACACAGCCAGAAGGTGCTAAAGTGACTTTGGTCAATTCAGGCCCTGTAAATGAATCATTGGTTCCTAATGCAGAGCGAGGCAAAGTTATCTATGCTGCCATGTGTGCAACATGTCATGGTGACAATGGTGAGGGCATGAAAGACAAACGAGGCCACGTGGTATTTCCACCGCTTTGGGGTGACGAATCGTTTAATATTGGCGCGGGTTTGGCTCGAACATACAAAGCAGCTCAGTTCGTGAAATACAATATGCCAATGGGTGTGCAAACGCACGGTGCTTGGGGACAAGGTGGTGTATTGGATGATCAGGCTGCCATTGATGTGGCTGAGTATTTTACCCACATGCCAAGACCTGATTTTGCAGGTACTGCAAAAGACTGGCCCAATGGCAAAAAACCCAAAGATGCACGGTATTGATTCAGTTTTTCTCAAAAAACCCCAATTCGGGGTTTTTTTATTGCCATATTATCATTTGAAATTGCTAATCACTATCATTTCTAATATTATAACGCATCCTTAGAATACAATATGAAAAAAGGTTATTGAATGAATGCTTGGCAACAATTTCTGGCCTTAAAAGAACATGAACCACAATTAAGACAAAAAGATGCAGCCGACCGATTGAATATTGGCGAAGGTGTCTTATTGTGTGATGCGCCCGCGGTAAGGTATCTGGATCATCCATTGGCCGTCTTGTCACAGCTTCAAACGCTTGGGCCGTTGCAATGCACGGTGCGCAATGATATTGCCGTACATGAAAAAGTCGGCATGTATGAAAATCTCAAAATCAATGAAAAATTTGCCATCGCAGTGAATGTGGGTGGTATTGACGTGCGTTTGTTTAGCAGCCGTTGGCATGCTGCACTGGCATATGCTTTACAAGCACATGGTAAAACCATGTATTCGATACAATTTTTCGATGAAGAAGGCATTGCGATTCAAAAAGTGTATTTACAAGACGAGGCTTATCTTGATGCTTGGCAAGCCTTGGTCAGTCAGCATGAAACAACAACCCGACCTGAATTCAAAGCCAAAACCAATAAGCCTGAGCATAGCCCGACGGTATTAAGCCCAGCGCAATTGGCTGATTTTCATGCTTCTTGGCATGAAATTTCAGACATTCACCACTTTAACGGCATGATTCAAAAATACCATTTGTCACGCATTGAAGCATTTGAATATGCACCAGCAGGTTTTGCCCATTGTTTAGAAAAAGAAGCCATTGAGCCAGTCTTGCAACAAGTCCGTAACGAAGGCATTTCGATGATGATTTTTGTGGGCAATCGCGGTGCGGTGCAAATTCAAACGGGCAAAATACACCATGTAAAACGCATGCATGGTTGGTTGAATATTTTGGATCATGAGCAAACAGGATTTGTTTTGCATGTGAATGACTTGGCCATCAGTGAGGTATGGGTGGTGTTTAGGCCAACCAAAGACGGCATTGTCAGCTGTATTGAAGCCTTTGATGAGCAAGGCGATATTGTTTTAACCTTGTTTGGTGAGCGCCAAGAAGGACAGCCTGAGCAATCGGCTTGGCGTCATGTATTAACCCAAATTGCGGATTGTGACTTTCCACAAAAGGCATCTGTTTAAAATAAAGGTGATTAAATGAAAAAAATTGCATTGGGACTGGTGGCATTGCTTGCTCTAGAAGCTGCCGTTGCCGAAAGAATTGCCGTATTGTCGCCAGATGTTGCTGATATTGTGGTGGCGCTAGGTGCAAGTGATCAAGTCGTGGGCAAAGACAGTAACAGTAAACACCATAAAAGTTTGGCAAAAGCCAAAGACATTGGTGTGTATCGTTCCTTAAGCCCAGAGCCGATTATGGCAGCCAAGCCAACGGTTGCCATGGGTTCGTGGATGGTACAACCCAGTAGTTTGTACCAACAGCTCAATCAAGTGGGTGTTAAAGCGATTAATGTTTCGCCCAAAGAAACTGGTGCAGATTATATCCAAGGCATCATCCGTATTGGGCAGATAACGGGCAAAAACCAAGAAGCAAAAGCTTTGGCCAGCAAATGGCAAACGCAAATGGCGGCATTGCCCAAGACAGCGAAGCGCTATTTACTAAGTTATGACGGTCGTTTGGTCTCAGGCAGCAATACGGTCGGGGATTATTTGATTCGTCAAGCGGGTGGCGTGAATGCCGCTGCCAATATTGAGGGCACCAAACCCATGTCGCGTGAAGCGTGGATTATGGCCAAGCCAGACGTGATTATTATTGCCAGTCATAATGTGGGCGTTCTGGGTGGTTTGGAACGGTATAAAGCACAGCCAGAAATTGCAGGCTCAAATGCAGCGAAAAACAACAAAGTGGTGATGATGGATGCGAAAGACTTTTTGCGGTTGGGTCTGGACACACCAAGTGTGGTTAAAAAAATGAATGCTTTGGCGAAATAATGGTATTAAAAATAAGATGAAATTGTACAAAATAAGTTTGATGTGTTTGTTGTTAGCAGCCTTGGTATATGCTTGTTTGGGCTTTGGGGGTGAAACTTGGGTCAGACCTGAAACCTTACCTGAAGCGCTTTGGTCATTGCGTTGGCCACGCATTGTCACCGCCTTAATGATTGGCGCGGCACTGTCTGCAAGTGGAGCTGCTTTACAAGCCTTGTTTGGCAACCCATTGGCAGACCCCAGTTTAATTGGCACTTCGAGTGGTGC
>JASLBZ010000196.1 GCA_030146285.1 Neisseriaceae bacterium
GGCAGCATCAAACCTGTTTACACCTTGTTAATTAACAAATACTACCTAGATGAACTTTACTACGCTGTATTTGTAAAAGGTTTGCGCGCAGCAGGTACATTCTTCTGGAAAGTCGGCGATACCCTCTTGATTGATAACTTCATCGTCAATGGCAGCGCCAAAGCAGTAGGTTGTTTGGCTTCATATGTACGTCGATTCCAAACAGGTTTTGTTTACACCTACGCGGCTGCCATGATTTTTGGCGTATTGTTCTTAGTAGCTGTATGGTTCTGGCCATTATTGGTTGGTTAAGACAGTTAATAAGTAGGATAAATTTTTTTAAAATTAGGCTATCAATATGTACGATAATTTACTCAGTCTAGCGATTTGGTTGCCAATTGTAGCGGGCGTTATCGTCGCGCTACTTGGCTCCCAAAAGCAAGCGGGTTTGGCTAGGGTACTGGCTTTAATCAGTGCCTTGCTCGGCTTTTTAGTGACGATACCGCTGTATACTGGATTCAATCCTTTAAATGGCGGCATGCAGTTTGTGGAATTGAAATCTTGGATTCCAGCATTGAACTTAAACTACCACTTAGGTGTGGATGGTTTATCAGTACTTTTTGTGATTTTAAATAGCTTTATTACGTTGATGGTGGTTTTGGCTGGCTGGAAAGTCATTCAAAAACGCCAATCACAATACATGGCTGCTTTTTTAATCATGTCAGGTTTGATTAACGGTGCTTTTAGTGCATTAGATGCTATTTTGTTCTATGCATTCTTTGAAGGCATGTTGATTCCGATGTACTTGATTATTGGTGTTTGGGGTGGTCCTCGTCGTGTGTATGCATCGATTAAATTCTTCTTGTATACCTTGATGGGTTCTTTGTTGATGTTGGTTGCATTGATTTACTTGTCTCGTTTAACTGGCGGCAGTTTCGAGATTTTGGACATGCAAAACATTTCACAAATCACCTTAACAACACAAATAGTGCTCTTTATTGCATTCTTCTTGTCTTTTGCCGTAAAAGTACCGATGTGGCCTGTTCACACTTGGTTACCTGATGCTCACGTGGAAGCGCCTACTGGTGGTTCTATGGTGTTGGCGGCAATTACCTTGAAAATTGGTGGTTATGGCTTCTTACGTTTCATTTTGCCAATCTTGCCAGATGCAGCACGTTACTTCGCACCAACCATCATCATCTTATCTTTGATTGCGGTGGTTTATATCGGTGCAGTGGCTTTGGTACAAACGGACATGAAAAAATTGGTGGCTTACTCATCAATTAGCCACATGGGTTTTGTGACTTTGGGTCTGTTCTTGTTTGTGAATGGTTCATTGAATGACTGGGGTCTTAAGGGCGCCATCATGCAAATGATTTCACATGGCTTTGTGTCAGCAGCCATGTTTATGTGTATCGGTGTGTTATATGACCGATTGCATACGCGTAATATTGCTGATTACGGTGGTGTGGTATCAACCATGCCTAAGTTTGCAGCATTCTTTATGCTATTCGGTATGGCCAATGCAGGTTTGCCAGCGACCTCTGGTTTTATTGGTGAATTCATGGTGATCATGGGTTCGGTTCAATACAACTTCTGGGTTGGTGTTTTGGCTGCAACAGCTTTGATTTTTGGTGCTGCTTACACATTGTGGATGTACAAACGTGTGATTTTTGGCCCAGTCGTACACGAATCAGTAAAAGGTCTACAAGACATTACAGCTCGCGAAGCATTGATTTTAACCATTTTGGCAATTGCAGTTTTGGGTATGGGTTTGTATCCAACACCGTTCATTGAAGTTGTTCACCAAGCTGCAAATAGCTTGATTGAACAAGTTGCCCAAAGCAAAATTTAAGGAAATGTGATGAATTTGGCAGAATTAAATGTAATGCCAGCATTACCAGAAATGATTTTGCTGGTGGTGTTGTGCTCGGTTTTATTGGTGGATTTGTTTGTTTCAGATAAGAACCGCATCATTACTTATTTCTTAAGTATTATTGGTGTGGCGATTACTGCGATTGCTCAGGTTTACAGTTGGAATGGTGTTCCTGCTGAAGCGTTCCATGGCATGTTTGTTAATGATGGCATGGCGCAGTTAGCGAAGTTGGTGATGTATGTGGCGGTTATCTTGACCTTCGTATACAGCCGTGAATATTTAAAAGCACGCAATATTTACCAAGGTGAATTTTTCACACTGATTTTGTTCGGCCTTTTGGGCATGAACATCATGGTCAGCGCGAATCACTTTGTGACTTTGTACATCGGTTTAGAATTGTTGTCTTTGGCTTTGTATGCACTGGTTGCATTTCGCCGCGATGACGTTCGTGCCAGTGAAGCGGGTTTGAAATTCTTCGTCTTGGGCGCATTGGCTTCTGGCTTGTTTCTATATGGCGTGTCTTTCATTTACGGCGCAACGGGTACTTTGTACATGGGTGATGTATTGAATGCATTAAATGATGGTGCAAATCCTTGGTTGGCTCGTTTGGGCTTAATCTTCATCGTGGTTGGTGTGGCATTTAAATTTGGTGCAGTACCTTTTCACATGTGGGTTCCTGACGTTTACGAAGGTGCACCAACAGCGGTTTCTACTTTTGTGGGCTCTGCGCCTAAAGTAGCAACAACAGTATTTGCATTCCGTATCTTGGTAACAGGCTTGGGCGTGAGTGTTGAACAATGGTCTATGATGTTCATCCTATTGGGTGTGGCTTCATTGTTTGTGGGTAACTTATCAGCCATCAAACAAACCAATGTTAAACGCATGTTGGGTTACTCAACTGTGTCACACATGGGCTTTATCTTGTTGGCATTTGCAGCAGGCAGCACGTTAGGCTTTCAAGCTGCGATGTACTACAGCATCACTTATGCATTGATGTCTTTGGTGGCATTCGGTATCTTGATGGCACTTAGCACCCGTGAAAAAGAATGTGAAAACCTAGACGATTTGGCAGGTTTGAACCAACGCTCACCATGGTTGGCTTTGATGATGCTATTGGCTATGTTCTCAATGGCAGGTATTCCTCCATTGATGGGCTTTTACGCGAAGTTAAGTGTGCTTGATGCTTTGGTGTCAACTGCAATGAACATGCAAGATTCACCGTTTTACATGGTGTATATTGCCACTTCAATCTTTGCTGTAATCATGTCTTTGGTGGGTGCATTCTACTACTTACGCGTAGTCAAAGTGATGTACTTTGATGATCCAGCTGAGAATGCAGTAAAATCTTGGAACTTGGGTTTTGATGCAAAAGTATTGTTAAGCATTAACGCTCTGTTGCTATTGGTTTGGGGTATCATGCCTGAAACTGTGGTTAACTGGTGTGTTCAAGCAATCAATACCGCATTTTAAGATAAAACGCTTAAAGGACGGCAGCACATGGTGTTGCCGTTTTTTCATGAGGGAAATGGCGCATGACGCTGAGTAAATACATTTTGTTGTTGTTAATCTTGCTTGCTGCAAATGCACCTTTTTTAAGCAGCCGCTTCTTTTTTGTTTTCAAAACCAAAACCATCAAACCATTTTGGATGCAATTGATTGAGTTT
>JASLBZ010000207.1 GCA_030146285.1 Neisseriaceae bacterium
TGCCTCAATGGCGAAAACTGAATCAACACCAGAATATTTGGCGACCGCTTTTGGGTATTAGTAAGGCTACTTTAATTGAGTATGCCAGTACATTTGATTTGCCTTATGTGCTTGATCCAAGTAACGAAGATGACCATTATTTACGCAATTGGCTGCGCAATGATATTTTGCCACAGTTTCAGAAAAAATCCCCCCATTATGCCAAGCATTTGGCCAAAAGCATCTCCCATTGCCAAGATAGTTTGGCCTTACAAGAAGAGATTATGTCTCAAGATTTGCATGACATTCAATCTGATGGTTACTTTGACATTGTGAAATGGTGTGAATATTCAGATGTGCGTCGCAATATGATTTTACATGCATATATCCGTAGCTTGGATATTGGCATGCCAAGCAGCGCCAGCTTAAATGAATTTTCCCGACAAATAAAACAAAATCCATGCAACTATTCGCAATTAAACACATCAGACAATTTGATATATGCATATTCTGGCAGCATATTGTATAATGATAAGGCATTCATAAATAATTTGATTTCTTTGTATGCTCAAGCAAGTGTATCTGGTATTGAGCCTCCTAAATCATTGCTTGATTTGGGATTTAATTTGCTTCAGAAGAAATCTGGTTTGGCCAGAGGAATGTTGGAAAAAGGGTGGTCTATTCGAGCAGCAACGTCTAGCGATAAAATTCATCTTTCCTTTGGTCGGAAAAGTGTTTTTAAAGTATTACAAGAACTCAAAGTACCACCACACTTAAGGAAAATTTGGCCAATTATGGTTAATTTACAACAAGATTGCATGGCAATTTGTAATGGACCAGTGGCGGTTGATTTTCAAGAAATTGATGGATTATGTTTAACAAATGGTGTATTGCAAACATCGCAGTTTGATGGGGAAAACAAGACAATAAAGCCGTGATACGCCATAAACATGTTCTATCTCCAACGCATAAGATGGGACAGAGAATGAACAGTCGAGATATAGACCAAATTTTGGTAGAACGTTCACAGCAAGGAGATAGGAAGGCATACGATATTTTGGTTATCAAATACCAACGTCGATTGGCACGATTGTTATCTCGATTTGTCAAAGATGAACATGAGGTCAATGATATTGTACAAGATACCTTTATTAAAGCGTATCGTGCTTTGGCGAACTTCAGAGGAGACAGTGCTTTTTATACTTGGTTGTATCGCATTGGTGTGAATACGGCTAAGAATTATCTTGCAAATAATAAGCGCTATATCGTAATATCAGGTGAGGTATCGATGGGAGATGGTGAAGTATATGATATTTTGGAACAAATTCCTGATGATTTGACACCTGAAGCTGACTTAATTAACAAAGAAATTTTATTAACCGTGAAGACAGCTGTCGCTAATTTACCAGAAGATCTAAGGCGTGCCATAGTATTGCGTGAGATGGAAGGTTTGTCTTACGAAGAAATTGCTCAAGTTATGGATTGCCCTATTGGTACCATACGCTCTAGGATTTTCAGAGCACGGGAAGTGATTGCGAAAGAGCTGAGACCACTATTAGGTACTGCAGAGGATCAACGATGGTGAAAAATGAAAATATAGATATATCGGTTGTGTCAATGTTGATGGACAGTGAAATTGACGACAGCCATGAGTTATTCGTCAACGGGGTGGATGAGGTTCTTGATAGTGTTTTGGCCGATGAGAATTTGACCAATGCTTGGCATGAATTTCATCTGATTAGTGATTGTCTTGGTCAGTTGCGCAGTGAATTTACAGGTGAGATTTCATCGGTATTGAGCACTGACTAATCATTAATATTGTTGCAGTTTAAAAAAGCCATCACCATTGTGATGGCTTTTTTGATTCCATGATTTAATGGGTTCGCTTAAGAAGATTGTCGCCATCTTTTGTGTGCAGTAAAGAAAAAACAAAACCAGAAGCAATGGTGGAAAAGCCCACAATGAAAAATGTCCAACGAAAGGCTAAATATGCATTATGCTGCTCGAACAAGGAAGATTGATCTAAAAAACGCAGAATCATAGCGCCAATCGCAATACCAAAACCAATAGACAATTGCTGATTAACAGCCATGAGGCTGTTGCCACTGCTGTTTTGGTAGTCTCGCAGATTGGCCAAAGTTAAAGTGTTCATGGCACTAAATTGCAAAGAGTTGAATGTGCCAATGAAAAACAGCAAAGTAACGATAACCCAAATGGGTGTCGTGGCTGACAGTAAGCCAATGCTCATGATGCCGATGCCAACCAAAATGGTATTGAGCATCAGAATTTTTCGGTAACCAAAGCGGCTAATGAATCCTGGGATAAATGATTTGGTCAAGATGGCTGAGATGGCCAATGGTGTTAGTAACCAGCCTGCAGTACTGGCAGAGTAGCCGAACGATACTTGCAACAGCAGCGGCAATAAGAAGGGGATTGCGCTGATGCCGATGCGAGCTGCAAAATTCCCCATAATGCCAACCCGAAATGTCCGGACTTGGAATAAGTGAGTGGGGTAGATGGCATTGCTATTGTATTTGACTGCATAAAAATAATAACCCCAAAGCAAAATGCCACCAGAGCACATTGAGAACAGTGCAAAAGCCAGTGTGTTATTGGTGCCAAGATACTCTAAGCCCAATGTGAGTAAGCAAGCGGAACCACTGAACAGCAAAAAGCCAGGCAGATCAAAGTGAGTATCTTTGTTATTAAAGTCAGGCATGTGTTTGATGCCCACCAGAATGCCAATAGCCCCAATGGGGATGTTAATGAGAAAAATCCAATGCCAAGATGCTATTTCTACCAGATAGCCGCCCAATAATGGCCCAATAATTGGCCCCAATAAAGCAGGCATAATCGCATAATTCAATGCTTTTAAAAGCTCTTTTTTGGGATAGCTTTTAATCAAGGCCAAACGAGCAACTGGGGTGAGTAAAGAGCCGCCAATGCCTTGGATAATGCGAGAGATGACCAACATATTGAGCGTTGGAGAAAAGGCGCACATCAACGAGCCAAAGCAAAATAAACCAACGGCCAGTAAAAAGATATTTTTGGTGCCAAACTTATCAGCCAAAAAGCCACTGATGGGAATGAAAATGGCCAATGTTAAAGTGTAACTGATAATAATCGCCTGCATATTTAAGGGCGATTGGTTTAATGACTTTGCGATGGCTGGTAATGCGGTATTCAAAATGGTGGCATCGAGCATTTGCATAAAAATAGAAACACCCAGCAATATGGGGAGGTATTTTTTGTGCTGCGCTACTTCTGTTTTGATATCGTTCATTTAAATCCAAGTCATCATGTAACAGATAGATTGAGGGTGTTCAGGTCAGTTGCGTATTCAAATGAGCCCGTATCTTTTTGATATAAGAGTAAGCATTTTTTAAGATATGGTTATAACATAACGTGTTTTAGGTGATTGAGCAAGATAAAAAAGCCACCTGTAAAAGGTGGCTTTTTGTTTGTTTAGAAATTAATCTAAAACAACAATGCATTCAGCTTCGACCAAAGCATTTTTTGGCAAGCCAGCAACACCAATCGCAGCACGCGCTGGGAATGGTTCTGGGAAGTATTCAGCCATAATGGTATTGAATGTTGCGAAGTTGCTCAAGTCTGTTAAAAAAGCATTCACTTTAACGATGTGGCTGAAGTTCGCGCCAGCTTCTTCAATGATGGCTTGCATGTTTTTGAACATTTGATGAGTTTGTTCAGCAAAATCTTCAGAAATCAATTCGCCAGTAGCAGGGTTCATTGGCAATTGACCAGAAACATAAACAGTATTGCCTGCACGGATTGCTTGAGAGTAAGCGCCAATAGCAGCAGGGGCTTTATCAGTATGGATAACAACTTTAGTCATGTGTCGACTCCTGTAAAAATAATTGTAACAAATCATTTAAAAAGCGCTGCCCCATTGGGGTTGCTTTTAAATAAGAAGGATGTGCGTCCAATAAACCTTTTTGTGTTGCTAGGTCTAGAGGTTTTGCTAGGGCATGCATACCAACACCTGTGCGTTCGCTAAAGTAGTTGCTAGGCACACCGTTGATTAACCGCAGTGAATTTAACATAAATTCAAACGGAAGGTCCGCTTTTTTTAAAGTCGTGCGCTCGTATGCTTGAGAAAGTGTTTGAATACTTTCTAAATAGTTTTTTGGGCTTTTTTTGCGAGTGGTGCGTTCGATCTTGTCATGTGCTGAAATTTTACCATGTGCGCCTGCGCCAATGCCAATATAGTCACCAAACTGCCAGTAATTGGTATTGTGTAAGCTAGGCTGCCCCTTGGTAAATGCTGAAATCTCATAACGCTCAAATCCCGCATTAAAGAGCTCTTGGTGTACGGCATCTTCAATATCTTGCAAAGCATCGTCATCAGGTAAACCAACAGGTGGTTGGTAAGCAAATTGCGTGTTCGGCTCTAACGTTAATTGGTAGGCACTAATATGGCTGACACCCAATTCAATGGCTTGTTTAACATCAGCAACGGCTTCAGCAATGGTTTGCTTGGGTAGGGCATACATTAAGTCAATATTAACCCGCTCAAAAATAGTACAGGCAGCCTGTAATGCTTTTTTCGCTTCGTCAGCATTGTGAATGCGACCTAAGGTTTTTAAATGTTGATTGTTAAAGCTTTGTACACCCACACTTAAGCGGTTCACGCCTGCATCTTTAAAGCCTTGGAAACGCTCTTGCTCAAAAGTTCCGGGATTGGCTTCCATGGTGATCTCAGCCATGGGCTGCACCGTGACCAAAGAGCGAATTCCCTTGAGAAGCTTGTCAATGGCTTGTGCTGAAAATAAGCTCGGCGTGCCTCCACCAATGAAAATGGTTTCAATGGGGCGACCCCAAACAAAAGGCAATTCCGAAACCAAATCGCAAAGAAGTGCATCAACATAAGCGTCTTCATCGAATTTGTTTTTGGCTTGATGCGAATTAAAGTCGCAATAAGGGCATTTTTGAACACACCAAGGAATATGGACATACAGCGATAATGGTGGCAGTGCTTGTAAGCCACTGCCACTGGATAATGAGATGGTTTGTTGCATTAATTTTCTAAATTATGGTAATACGCTTCTTCAGGAACCGGTAAGCTTGCACGGTCATGTAATTCATCTAAGCGGTGCATTAATTGCATCATGGCGCGGCCACGATGGCTAATGCGGTTTTTTAAGCTAGGTTGCACTTGGGCAGCTGTAATTTTGTATTCGGGAATGAAAAAGTGTGGGTCATAACCAAAACCATTTTCACCTTGGGGTTCATCAACCCATAAACCCTGCCAAATACCATCAGCAATAATAGGAAACGGATCGTCTGCATTGCGAACCAATACCAGCGAACAAGTATACCAAACTTCTTTGTTAGATTCATTGCGCAGTAAATCGCCCAGTTTTTCGTTATTGCGTAAATCCGACTTTGGCTCACCAGCAAAACGGGCTGAATGCACACCTGGAGCACCATTTAATGCCGTAGCACAGATGCCTGAATCATCGGCTAAAGCAGGCTTACCAGATAAACGACTGGCATGGCGGGCTTTGGCTAAAGCATTTTCAATAAAGGTATGGTACGGTTCTTCGCACTCAGGAATGCCCAATTGACCTTGTGGAATCACTTGGGTTTGATAAAGGTTTAAAAAGGCATTTAACTCTTTTAATTTTCCTGGATTGTTACTGGCTAAAACGATTTCTGGAAATAACATAGTTAACTTTCTTGATTATCATTACCGTTTATTGCGACGACCAACGAGAACAATTGAAAAAATTTGTCCCCCAATGGCACCAAAAGACAGTAGATAGCAAAGCAAGCCAAGGCGACGCCAATCAGCAGCCCATGCCATGCTACCTGCTAAAATCAACAAAACAAATAAGACTGTAAATAAACCAGCAGCAAGAACCAGTCGTTGCGTTCGAGTCATGAAAAGTACACCATATAAAAACAGCCTATGATACTAGGCATAGGCTGTTTTGTCTTAAGAATTAACGCAATTCAGTTTGTAAGCGACTTAAGTAGTTTTTCAAATCACTGCCCGTGTATGGGCTGCCATCTTGGTTTAAAATAATTACATAAGTCTTATTGGGTTCTGATTTCATTGACACAATCAACTGTGCTTTTTGCTCAGGAGTAACTGCTTTTTTGCCAAACATGCGACTAAAGATGCCTGGTTTTTTATCGGTTAACACTGTGCTTTCAGCTAGAGCAGGTTGCACTAGGTATGCTGCTTGTTCTGTGTTTTGATCAACCACCGTTAAACCAATGCGATCAAGTGCCAAGCCAACACGACGGAAGTTTCGTGTGCTGTTTTCACCTTGACGAAGAACAATGGTGTTGTTTTCAATCACAGCCAATTCGGCACCTACGCCAGCTTGTTGCTGTTCTAGCTGTTTCTTAATAACGCTTTCATCAGCACCAAAGCGTTGCATAAAGCGGCCTAAAAAAGCAGCTTCTAAGTTGCTATCGGCTTGGCGAGGTTGCCAAATGGTCTCTTCTTTTTTCTTATCGGTATAAACTTCTTCCATACCTTTATGAACGAAAGTCACACGAGTACCATCTTTGCCTTCGCGTTCTAGGCGAATAATGAATTTATCGCGCTCAGATGTTGAGTAAACACCACCTAAACCCACTTTTTCCATTAAGAAGCGGAAGCCATCATTGGGAAGTTTGGCACGATTTTCTGCCCAACCAGTTTCCAATAAGCCAATATTGGGCTCTTCATTGTCAATGTTAAAGCCCATTTCTTGCCAGAAGACTTTAAGCATTGGCCACACTTGCTGGGGTGTGCGATTGTCAATAACCAACCAGCGTTGTGAGCCTTCACGTTCAATATAAACATTATCAACATTTTGTAAAACAGAACTGTTTTGCGCTTTAACAACGCCGCCTTTGTTTAAATCACTGGCGCGAACAGCACCGGTTCCTGCTGGAATAACATAGCGATCACCTTGATTAGGTGAGGTTAAATCAGGTGGTACATCCAAACTTGCGCTTGCAAGTTGTGGGCTTTTGTAATCCAATTCAGGGACATCTTTTTTACTGGCACAGGCTGCCAAGCTAAGTGCGGTTACAACAACCAAAGAAGGCTTTACTAAGTTCATAAGGTTTATTTTCCGTTATTAAATTAACTTTGCTTCCTGCATTGCTTTTTTGACTTGAGCTTTTCCTGCTTCAGTCATTGGCAAAATGGGTAAGCGTACGTGGTCTTGGCATAATCCAAGTTGTGCCAAGCCCCACTTTGCAGGAGATGGACTGGGTTCGCAGAACATATCAACGTGCATACTTTGTAGTGTGTCGTTAATCTTTCTTGCTTGGGCGATATCACCAGCTAAAGCATAATGACACATGCTTGAAAATTCTTTTGGTGCAACATTTGCAGTAACGCTAATAATACCATGACCGCCACATAATAAGAAAGCAAGAGCCGTTGAGTCATCACCTGAGTAAACAGCAAAATCCTTAGGAGCGTGCTTGAATAAATGGCATGCGCGACCCAAATCACCTGTTGCTTCTTTTACACCAACGATGTTTTTCAGTTGAGCCAATCTTAGGATTGTGTCATTGCTCATGTCAACGACTGTGCGACCTGGAACATTGTAAACGACAATAGGGATATTGGTGTTGTCGGCAATGGCTTTAAAGTGCTGGTAAATGCCTTCTTGTGATGGTTTGTTGTAGTAAGGTACAACAGATAAAACCATGTCTGCACCCAATTTTTCTGCTTCTTGAGTCAGAAAAATGGCTTCGGCAGTGTTGTTTGCACCCGCACCAGCAATGACTGGTACACGCTTATTGACTTGTTCAACGGTGGTCTTGACTACCGATAAATGTTCTTCAATTGAAAGCGTTGCGGTTTCACCTGTGGTGCCCACAGGGATAATGCCATCAGTGCCCATTTCAATATGCCAGTCGATTAGTTTTCTTAAACCATCGTGGTCAATTTGACCGTCAGCTAGCATGGGCGTAACAATGGCAACAATACTGCCTGTTAACATAAACTTCACCTTTGAGAAAAAACGAACCGCCTTATGCGGTCTTTAAATGCCATGATTGTAGCGTATTTCTTTTATCCACAATAGCGCTCAGGCTTGAAAAAATAAAATCAATCGTTGTTCTGTGTCAGAAAACATAAAGCTAGCATATTCTTAAGTGAAAGAAAATAACTTCGTGGCGAAATTTATGCTTGAAACACAAAAAACAGCGGGATATGTGATAAAATCGGCTGCTTGAATTGAATAAGATTTCTGTAAAAGGGATAAATCGAGTGATCAGTACCAATAATATCACCATGCAGTTTGGTGCAAAGCCGTTATTTGAGAATGTTTCAGTAAAATTTGGTCAAGGCAACCGTTATGGCCTTATTGGTGCCAATGGCTCTGGTAAATCAACTTTTATGAAAATTCTGGGTGGTGACTTAGAACAAAGCTCAGGCGAAGTGGCCATTGAAAATGGTGTGCGCTTGGGTAAACTGCGTCAAGATCAGTTTGCTTATGAAGACATGCGCGTTTTGGATGTGGTGATGATGGGCCACACTGAAATGTGGGATGCCATGACTGAACGTGATGCTATCTATGCCAATTTAGAAGCCACCGAAGATGATTACATGCAGGCTGCTGAATTAGAGGCAAAATTTGCTGAGTATGACGGTTATACCGCAGAAGCCCGTGCTGCTGAATTGTTAAGTGGTGTTGGCATTGACGAAGCATTGCAAAACAGCTTGATGAGCGAAGTAGCGCCTGGTTTTAAATTGCGTGTGCTATTGGCGCAGGCCTTATTTTCAAAACCAGATGTATTGCTATTGGATGAGCCAACCAATAACTTGGACATCAATACCATTCGCTGGCTAGAAGATGTGTTGAACCAATATGATTCAACCATGATTATTATTTCCCATGACCGTCACTTTTTAAATGAAGTGTGTACGCACATGGCTGACGTGGATTACAACAATATTATTTTGTATCCAGGTAATTACGACGATTACATGTTGGCAAGTACGCAAGCACGTGAACGTGCGATGAGCGATAACGCCAAAGCAAAAGAGAAAATGCAAGAGTTGCAAGAGTTCGTGGCGCGTTTCTCTGCCAATAAATCAAAAGCTCGTCAAGCGACTTCTCGTTTGAAACAAGCAGATAAAATCAAAGACCAAATGGTTGAAATTAAACCAACCAGCCGTCAAAACCCATTTATTCGTTTTGAACCAGATGAGCGTTTTAAATTGCATCGCCAAGCGGTGGAAGTATCTGGTTTGACCAAAGCTTTCGAACAAAAACTGTTTGCTAACTTGAACTTTATTTTAGAAGCAGGTGAGCGCTTGGCAATTATTGGCCCTAATGGTGCTGGTAAATCAACGCTTTTAAAATTGTTGGCTGGTGCATACGATGCACAGTATAGCGATGTTACTCCAGATGCTGGTACGGTTAAATGGGCAGAAAAAGCCAAAGTAGGTTACTACCCACAAGATCATGAAAATGATTTTGATTGCAATGACAACTTAACCGAATGGATGCGTGAGTGGGGTCAAGAGGGTGATGATGAGCAAGTCATTCGTGGCACATTAGGTCGCTTGTTGTTCGGCAGTAACGATGTTGTGAAAAATGTGAAAGTGCTTTCTGGTGGTGAAAAAGGTCGTATGCTATACGGTAAACTTATTCTAACCCGTCCGAATGTGATGATTATGGATGAGCCTACTAACCACATGGACATGGAAAGCATTGAATCTTTGAACATGGCTTTGGAAAAATACACAGGCACTTTGATTTTTGTATCGCATGACCGTCAATTTGTCAGCAGCTTGGCAACACAAATCATCGAGTTAGATGGCAAAGGTGGCTTTGAACACTATTTAGGTGATTACGAAGCTTACTTGGCGAAAAAAGCCGCTCAGTAAGTAATACAGCATTTTATCAAAGGCAGCCTGAAAACTTCAGGCTGCCTTTATTTGTGTAGGATTCCTTATTTCTTAGGAAGCAGGCGAATTTCAAACATTTTGTCCCAGTTCTTGCCCGTGACAAAAAATGTTTTTCTATCTTGGTGATAGGCGATGCCATTTAATACATCAATATCGGGGTGTTGGGTGAGATGTGTTTGTAAGCCTTTGAGGTTTACAAACTGTTCAATAACCCCTGTTTGGGGATTGATCACAACAATGTCATGACTGCGGTAAACATTGGCGTAGATTTTATCATTAACCCATTCAAGTTCATTGATTTGAGTAAATGGCTTGCCTTGCAAAGTAATGCCAATGCTGCGAATGGGTTTAAAAGTTTTCGGGTTTAATTGGTAAATCATGTCGCTGCCATCGCTCATGTAAAGCGATTTTTTGTCATGGGTTAACCCCCAGCCTTCCATATTTTTAAAATAGGGCAAGGTTTCTTCTATGGTTAAAGTTGTTGGGTTGTAGCGATAAGCGACATTGTTTTTATACGTTAATTGGAATAGTTGCTTGTTAAAAACAGTGCAACCTTCACCAAAAACTGACTTTGGTAAAGCATGGATTTTAATAATCTTACCTGTACTAAAATCGGTTTGGCGCATACTGGAAATGCCGCGTGTTCTTGTGCCGTGGCCTAGGCCATTGCCCGTGCTTTCCAATAAAACACCATTGTAAAACTCCAAGCATTGGGTATAGGCTTTTGCATCATGTGGATAAGTTTTGATGATTTGATACGTTAATTCTTGTGGAAAAGCCATGGCAAAGGGCATCCCGAGGGTAAAGCAAACAAAAATCAACAAACGCTTCGTTAATGGAAGAAATACAGCTTGCATGGTGAATTATCTTTTAAGGGAATGGCAATAGAATCAGTAACAATAGCATTAACAGCACCAAAATACCCACTACAAAGGTGGCTATTTTGGTGCTGAAAAATCCGTTATGAAGCAGACGATAAGGCTTTTTTTGCTAAATGGCGCAATTCAAATTTTTGAACTTTTCCCGTTGATGTTTTGGGAATCTCTTCTGAGATGATGCGCTTAGGAACTTTAAAGCGTGCTAAATGTTCACGGCAGTAGTCAATTAATTCTGCCTCAGTTGCTGATTTGCCTTCTCGGAACTCAACAAAAGCACAAGGTACTTCGCCCCATTTTTCATGCGGTGCTGCTACCACTGCGCAATTGATGATAGAAGGGTGCTTAAACAAAACATCTTCAATTTCTAAACTGGAAATATTTTCACCGCCAGAAATAATAATGTCTTTACTGCGGTCTTTGATTTGTGCATAACCATCTTCATGCATGACACCCAAATCCCCTGTGTGAAACCAGCCACCAGCAAAAGCTTCTGCGGTTGCTACTGGATTTTTTAAATAACCTTTCATGATGATGTTGCCGCGGAACATCAGCTCGCCCATTTCTTGTCCATCAGGATGGACAGGTTGCATGGTTAATGGATTCATTACAGCAAAACCGTTTTGCAAATGAGAGCGTACTCCTTGACGGGCTTTTTTCGTGGAGCGCTGTGCTAAGGTCAAATCACGCCATTCTTCAGGTTCTACACATAAAGTCGCAGGACCATAGACTTCGGTTAAACCGTAGACATGGGTAATATGAAAACCCATGGCTTCCATGGCAGCAAGCACAGCTTCTGGCGGAGCTGCACCAGCAATACTACCTTTGACTGCGTGCTCAATGCCTTCTTTGAGTTCATCTGGCGCATTGGCCAAGCCAGAATGCACAATGGGCGCCGCACTGTAATGGGTTACTTTATGTTGGCGTATTAAGTCAAAACACACTTTGGGGTCAAAGCGGCGAAGGCACACATTGACACCTGAGCGCTCGGCAACAGTCCAAGGAAAACACCAGCCATTGCAATGGAACATGGGTAGCGTCCACAGGTAGGCGCTGAATTTGGGCATGTCCCAATCCAGAATATTGGACAAGGCATTGATGGTGGCGCCGCGGTGGCTGTACACCACGCCTTTAGGGTCCCCTGTGGTGCCAGAAGTGTAATTTAAGGCAATGGCATCCCATTCATCTTCTGGCAAAACCCAGTTTTGGGTGTCTTGTGCCGAGGATAAGAAACTTTCATAATCGACATCACCAAAATCAGCACATTCAGGACCTAAAATATCATTGACTTGAATGATTTTTAAATTTGGCAAGGCTGCACGAATGGCAGGGACATGGTTGGCAAACTCTGTGTCCACCAATAGCATTTGAGCTTCACCATGTTCTAGGCAAAAAATAATGGCATCTGTATCTAGGCGAATGTTCAATGTGCACAAAACACCACCTGACATCGGAATACCAAAATGTGCTTCTACCATGGCCGGTGTATTGGGAAGCAAGACAGCAACCGTGCTATTGCGCTGAACGCCATGCTCACGCAGTGCCGCTGCAAATTGGCGGCAGCGCTGTGCGGTCTGCGCCCAGTTTTGGGCAAAGTCACCGTGGACAATGGCGGTTTTTTGGCCGTAAACTTGTTCACTGCGCAATAAAAAGTCAATCGGTGTTAAAGGTGCATAATTAGCGCTATTGCGTTCTAGCTGAGAATCAAAATCTGCCAAGACAATCTCCTTTGTATTTTATTTTTAATTTGAATTTTTTTATTTGATTTTTGGGTGTTCATGCTTAGATTACAACGAATGCTGCAAAAATAATATTCAAATTAGCTTAGCATTTGATGCGAAACAAATAAGCCCATGAATTATCGTTCATTTAAAGCAAAAGCTATTCTATCTGCTTCAGGCATGTAAATCCATGACATCTATGTTTATTGAGGTGATTTTATTGCAAATGGCAGGCCGTAAGCGCTAACCATTTGTCTTGCTTGTTTTTTATTGGGCTCAGACCACTCATTCCCGTTGATTTCAATCAGGTTTCTCTTCAATACAAATCAAAAAACAGCTACCCATGGGTAGCTGTTT
>JASLBZ010000001.1 GCA_030146285.1 Neisseriaceae bacterium
GGCGTGGCATTAGAATGCGGTGTGAGCGTTGATGCCATTCAGCGTGGTTTAGAAGAATTTGCTGGTGTGGGGCGACGCTTCCAAAGTTATGGTGAAGTGGATTTACCCAAAGGCGGTAAAGTCACTGTGATTGATGACTATGGACACCATCCTGTTGAAATGGCAGCCACCTTGGCAGCTACTCGAGGTGCATTCCCAAATAAACGTTTGGTTTTGGCATTTCAGCCGCATCGCTATACGCGCACCCGTGATTTGTTTGAAGATTTTGTTGGTGTTCTAAATGGTGTGGATGCTTTAGTGTTAACTGAAGTGTATGCCGCAGGCGAGCAGCCTATCGTAGCAGCAGACAGCCGTGCTTTGGCACGAGCGGTGCGTGTGTTTGGCAAGATTGAGCCGATGTACGTAGAAGATGTGAATTTGTTACCAGAAACATTGGTGCAAATTTTAGAAGACAATGATGTGCTCCTGACCATGGGTGCAGGCAGCATTAACAAAACACCGGCGGCGTTAGTGGCTTTATGCCAAGACGCATAGGATAAAAGTATCATGCATAACTTTGGTAAAGTAGCAGTTTTAATGGGTGGTACGTCTTCAGAGCGTGAGATTTCTTTAATCAGTGGGCAGGCCGTTGTTGAGGCACTTCGCTCACAAGGTGTGGATGCACATCCATTTGACCCTGCAGAGCAATCAATCTTTGATTTGAAAAAAGAAAATTATGACCGAGCATTCAATATTCTGCATGGCAGCTTTGGTGAGGATGGTCAAGTACAGGCTATTTTGAATTACCTGCAAATTCCATATACAGGTTGTGGTGTGATGTCTTCTGCCATTGGTATGGACAAATACCGCACCAAATTAATTTGGAAAGCGGTTGGCCTACCTGTTCCGGATTGCGTCATCTTGCATGATGGTATGGACTTTGCTGCAGTAGAAGAACAATTGGGTTTGCCCATGTTTGTAAAACCAGCAGAAGAGGGCAGCAGCGTTGGCGTCACAAAAGTCAAAGAAGCTGGCATTTTAGAGTCTGTGTATTTGGGTTTGAAACAATACAAAGGTGAAATCATTGCTGAGAAGTTTATTGGTGGTGGCGAATTCACGTGTGGTGTTTTGGGTGAGACAGCCTTGCCAAGCATTCATATTATTCCTGCTGCGGAATTTTATGATTATGATGCCAAATACTTTCGTGATGACACAACGTATTTGTGCCCAGCCGATTTGAGTGCAGAAGATGAGCAGCATTTGCGTGAATTGGCAGTGGCAGGCTACAAAGCCATTGGTGGTAAGGGTTGGGGTCGTGTTGATTTTTTACGCGATACCGATGGTAAATTTTACTTGTTGGAAGTGAATACCTTACCAGGAATGACCAGTCACAGCTTGGTTCCTAAAGCTGCAGCAGAAATTGGCATTCCATTTCCAGATTTGTGTGTTGAAATTTTAAGGCATGCACGTGTGGAATAATCCCAAACACTTACGCAATGCCACCATGTTTTTGTACACCATTATTGTGGGTGTGCTGGTGGCAGCTGGTGTGATTTATATCGTTAATTCACCTTATTTTCCCATTCGAAAAGTGGATATTAATGGGCAATTGGACAGGACCGATCAAAAGCAACTACAAGCATTGACCGAAAAAAATGTCCGCGGCAATATTTTTAAGATTAATTTAAATGAAATTAAAGCTGAGTATGAGCAATTGCCTTGGCTTAAAAGTGTGCAAATTAAAAGAATGTGGCCGGACACCATTGTGGTGAATGTGATTGAGCATCAACCTGTTGCAAGATGGAAAGACGGCGGTTTGATTGATGAGACGGGAACGGTTTTTTACGCAGCTTCAAATGAAGTTTTTCCTGTATTTGATGCAAAAAAGGCAGTTCTGCCAAGATTGATGCAATTTTACTTAAAAAGTGCAGCATTATTTGATAAGCAAGACTTGTCTATGCAACAATTAACGTATAACAACCGAGCATCTTGGTCTATTTTGTTAAATGATGGTGTGGTATTAAAGTTAGGTCGACAAAATATTGATGATCGGGTTGCTCGATTTTTGACATCTTGGTCAACGGTTTTAGCACCACAAAAGAACGTATTAGAATATGTGGATCTGCGCTACAAAGATGGTTTCGCTGTGAAACACAGTGAAGCAAAAAAGAAATTGCTTGATGAAGCACCAAATGAGGTGCCACAGCCATTAGCTGTGAATGAATAAGCTATGAATATGACTAGGAAAACATTGTGAAAGATAATAAATACATTTGCGCCTTGGATATTGGCACCTCGAAAGTGATTGCTTTAATCGCCGAAGTGACTGACGACGAAACACAAATTGTTGGTTTAGGACAAGCAGCTGCACGTGGCTTAAAAGCCGGTATGGTGACCAATATTGATGCAACAGCCCAAGCCATTAAACAGGCCATGGAAGAGGCACGCTTAATGGCAGATTGCGAAGTATTTAATGTGACCACTGGCATTGCTGGCAATCACATTCGCAGTTTGAATTCACAAGGCGTGGT
>JASLBZ010000030.1 GCA_030146285.1 Neisseriaceae bacterium
ACATTGATGCCATTTATGCTGTTTTTGAAGAAAAACTATTGGCCAGCTTAAGTGCTTATGCCACACCGAAACCTTATGTTTTAGATGCGATTGCGACTTTAAAAGACATGGGCATTCGCATTGGCTCAACCACAGGCTACTACCAACAAATGATGGACATCGTCACAGAAGGTGCAAAAGCGCAAGGTTATGAGCCAGAAGTGTGGTATTGCTCAGACCATGTGGGTGGTTATGGCCGACCTTATCCCTATATGCTGTTTAAAAACATGCAAGATTTGGGTTTAAAAAACGTTGCCAGCGTTTTAAAAGTAGGCGACACCCAAAGCGATATCGCAGAAGGCATTGCCGCTGGTGTACGTACTGTGGGTGTGATTGAAGGCAGCTCAGAAATGGGCTTGAATGAAGCCGAATGGAATGCGTTAAATGAAGATGCCAAAAACGAGCTTCGCAGCCGTACCCGCGAGCGCTTTTTAAGCTATGGCGCTGACTTTGTTATCAATGATTTTCGTGAGTTGCCAACATTGATTAAAATGTTGGGTTAAAGCATTATTCAAAAAAACCAGGCAGCCTGAAACACATCAGGCTGCCTGTTTTTTTTACATGGATATTGGTTTATTTGCAGATGGAAAAGTCTGGAATGATGCTGCCGTTAATGTTGAGCTGGTGTTTGTCATCTTGGTTTAATTCGGTTGGAACGTGCATCTCAGATGTGCAGACTTTTTTGGTATTGTTGCTGACAATATTGCCATGCACGTTTTCAATAGGCCCCCAAACATTGATGATTGCATTTTTGGCATCATTGACCACAACATTGTTAAGGTGCAGGTTTTTTAAAGCTCCACCCATAAATTCATAATCAGTACCATATAAAAACAAGCCATTTTTTGCTGCTTGGTTAATGGTCACATTGTTCAAGCTCACATTGCTGCTCGGGTTTAGGAATACACCAGAATTGCTTGCCTCATTGCTGATCAAGCCATTGACTTGAATGTTGTTGTTTTGGACTTTGGGTAGGCTGGATGAATTAATAATCATTAAGCCATTCACACCACCGGTGAGTTTGGTGTTGTTCAGAGCAATGTTTTTGCTGGCTTGCAAGACGATTAAATCCATATCATAGCCACCATTTTCTTTTCTATCGTGGTTGTCGATGCTGTAGTGGTTGATTTTGGCATCATCCACACCGACCATAATCAGGCCTTCTCGTCTGGTGTTGGTGATGTCAATGTTGTTAAGCTGGATGTTATCGCTCACACGTTCGTAATTTTCATCCCCGTTTTCATGAATCTTACTGGCAATAAAAACACCATAAGTGACATTTTCGGCTGCCAAATTATCGATTTGAATGTTGCGTGAACCAATGGCACTGAAAGCTGCATTCGGAGCATGGTTGGGGTTTTGCATCACCGCAAACTCACAAGTGGTGTTGTTTTCGCAAATGTGTAAATCACGTACTTGGGTATCTTTTAGCGCAATGCCATAGATGTTATCTAGCTTAATGCCATCACCAGCAGTTTTTTGAATGCTGATGTTGTGTAGCCGGATATTGTTGCTTGCGCTGGTGTGATTGGCAATGCCCGCTAAGCCGCCTTCAATATGGATATGCTTAACCATGGTATTGTCTTTTAATACAAGAGAATGGGCTTGGTCATTGCTATTGATGATAGAGGCTTTGGCACCTTGGTGAGTAAACTGTGCTGTTTTGCCATTGGCCTTCAGTTCCAAAGAGCCACCACCACCCAGTAAGGTTTGATTTTGATTCAAGACCAAGCTTTGATCGCTCTTTAATTCTCCGCTGACAAGCACCACTGCATGCTCGCCTAATTTGGCAATGTTTTGGTTAAGCGCTGTCATGTCCACGGTTTGGTTGTCGCTAAACTGCCAAGATTGGGCTGTTCTAAAACGTTCATCTTTTACAAAATGTTGTTGCTCAAATGTTTGTACATTGGCAATTAAGGCTCGATTCACGTCTTTGTGCATCGGCATGCTTGGGTTGTTGGTTTGGCCAAAATTCAATTTAACTTGCAAACCAACTTGTTGTTTCTTTTCTTTATCGTGACCCAAATAAGCACCCAGTTTTAATTGAGTGTGTTTCGGTAGCCACTGGGTTTGCTGTACCTGCCATTCTGCGCGCACTCGTGCACCCAGATTGTCACTTTTTTGTTCTTTATCTTGCCAATAGCCACCAACAAAGGCTTTGAGCGATTGTTTGGGTGATTGCCACAAAGTCGCTCCCATTTCTACATCCATGGCTTTATTGAGTTTTTCCATTGAGTTGGTTGTCAAAATACCCAAAGCATTGCCCTGTAAACTACCAATATCAGACGTTGCATATTGTTTGGTTTGACTGCCCACTGGAATATAGGCATTGGCACTGACTTCTAGATCTTGATTGAACCATTCAAGACCCAAAGAGGCTTGAGAGAAGTGCTTTTTATTTTGCGAACGAATACCATCGTAATAAGCATGAATGCCAAAAATACCATTGCCAGTATGCTGACGAAAGCCAAATCCGATACTGGCACTGTGCTCACTTTGATTGCCATGGTAATAACGGGCATCCAAAAAGCCAGTTTGCAGGTCATTGCCGATAGGCAACATAACACCCAGCCCCGTTTGGTTGCCACCGTTATACCAGTGGTTTTGTATTTGAACTTGAGGTTTGAAATGGGTTTGTGCTTGCGTTATGGGTGCAAGAGCTGCCAATACCAATAGAGCAATTAGGTTTTTTTTCATGATGTATGAGTCGGTTTGTTTTTGTTAAAAATCGTAATGATAATGATTATTAAATACTTTTGATAGGCGAATTTTGAATGAATATTGATATGGGCTTGTTAACTGTGTTATCTGTTTATTTGTATGTGAAATTTAGTTTTTAAAATAAGATGTATTTTTAGTTGGCTTTTGTTTTTAAGCAAATACGTTTAAAATCGAAGGACTTATTAACCCAAATAAGGAAAGGAAAATGCACATGAATGATGCTGATATTCGCCAGGTTTTGAATACAGTGAAAACCATTGCTTTGGTTGGTGCAAGTGACAAGACACATCGAGCCAGCTATCAGGTCATGGAATATTTGTTGGCTCAGGGTTATCATGTCATTCCGGTTAGCCCAAAATTGGCAGGCAAAACCGTTTTAGGCCAACACATTTATGCCACATTGGCCGATGTTCCCGTTGCCATTGATATGGTGGATGTGTTTCGCAACAGTGATGCGTTGTATGCTGTGACTGAGGAAGCCATTGGCGCCCATGCCAAGGTTTTGTGGACGCAGTTAAATGTGGTGGACAATGCTGCGGCACAATTGGCAAAAGAGGCAGGCTTACAGGTTGTGATGGACAAATGTCCTGCCATTGAAATTCCGCGTTTGGGTTTAGAAAAACGCCAGTAAAGACAGATTAAAATGAAAAATGCACGACATGAAGAAATTGTGGCTCACTACAAAAGTGAGTTTTTAGATGATATGGTCAGTGAAACCTTTTGGGGCTTGGTGATCAATGCTCCCAAGGGTTTATATCAAGTAACCAATATCCCTTTTTATGGACCTGAATTCGCCAATGGCGATATTATTCATGCGCTCAAAGATGAAGAAACTGGCATGCTAACCTACCAAGAAATTGTAGAGCATTCTGGTCATTCAACGATTCAAGTGGTGCAAACCAAAGACAGTTATAACATGGATGGCTTGTTGGGTAAGTTACATGGCTTAGGTGCTTATGTAGAAAGCTTAGACAAAACCTTTTTTGTGATTGATTTGCCGCCAAACAAAAGCTATGGCCCCATTTACAAAGAGCTTTTGTTGGCAGAAAAAGCCGGCAATATCGGCTTTGCAGAACCCGTATTGACTGAGCAGCATTTGCGTGAAAGCAATCGCAAGTCGGTTTAAGTATTATTTCTGAAATATGGTTTTAAAGATTTTGTTATTTAAATAACTTAACAGATATTTTACCTATTCATAAAATTGTCATGAAAGTATTGGAATATCATGTATGTGATTTTTCAATACCTTCATGATTCGCCAGCCATGTGCTGGCTTTTTTTTGCTTGCGGCATATGTCATTTTTGAACAGGTTTGGCTTATCTTTTTAGCTTGTAATCATATTGTCATGTTTGTTTTTCACAATAAAGCCACTTTATACACACATGGTTACCTTAAAAAATGAATGCAAAATGGATTTATCAAAGCTTGTTGGTGTTGCCATTGTTGGCAGCTTGTGGCGGCAATACCCAAGAAAGTGCTAGCAAAGCCGTTGAAGCTGCAAGCACTGCCGTGGTGAATGAGTCAGAAGTTCAAGATATCAATGCCTTGATTGCAGCGGCCAAAGCCGAAGGCACAGTCAACAGTGTGGGCATGCCAGATTCGTGGGCGAACTGGAAAGGCACTTGGGCTGATATTGCCAGCGAGTATGGTTTAAAGCACCAAGATACAGACATGAGTTCCGCACAAGAAATTGCCAAGTTTGCCGCTGAGCAAGACAATGCCACAGCTGATATTGGCGATGTGGGCATTTCATTTGGTCCGATTGCTGTGCAACAAGGTGTCACACAGGCTTTTAAAACCAGTTATTGGGATCAAATCCCTGATTGGGCAAAAGACAAAAATGGTGAGTGGGTTGTGGGTTATACCGGCACGATTGCGTTTATTGTGAACAAAGACATTGTGAAAGACGTGCCACGCAGCTGGGCTGATTTGAAAAAAGGCCAATACAAAGTGACTGTGGGCGATGTGTCTGCGGCAAGCCAAGCGGTGAATGCGGTATTGGCAGCTAACTTTGCCCTAGGTGGTACAGAAGCTGATTTAAATCCTGCGTTGGATTTTTTTGCTGAACTTGCCAAACAAAAACGTTTGGGCATGAGTAACCCTGTGATTGCCAATTTGGAAAAAGGCGAAATTGAAGTTGGTATCGTTTGGGACTTTAATGGTTTGAATTACCGAGACCAAATTGATTCGAATCGTTTTGAAGTTTTGATTCCTTCGGATGGTTCAGTGATTTCTGGCTACGCAACCATCATCAATAAGTATGCGAAAAACCCCAACGCTGCCAAATTGACCCGTGAGTTTATTTTGTCAGACAAAGGTCAATTGAATTTGGCCCAAGGTTTTGCCCGTCCGATTCGTGCAGAACACATTACCATTCCGGAAGACATTCAAAAGAAATTGTTGCCCAACGAGCAGTATGCCAAAGCGCGTCCTGTAACGGATTATGCTGTGTGGGAAAAAACAGCCAAAGCATTGCCAAGCATGTGGCAGCAAAAAGTTTTGATTCATCAGCAATAAGCAATTTAAAGGCTAGAAATACTTATGAAGGTTATTTTGGTGGTTTTAGACGGTTTGAATGCCGATGTGGCAGAGCACAATATGGGTTTTTTACAAGCCATGTGTCAAGCGAAGTTAGGGCGTTTTTATCGGATGCAGTGTGAATTACCATCATTGTCTCGACCTTTGTATGAATGCATCTTAACGGGCGTTACGCCCGTTAAGAGTGGCATTTATCACAATGGTGTGAGCCGTTTGAGTCAAGAAACAAGCATTTTTCATTATGCCAGAAAAGCCAATCTTAGCACGGCAGCAGCGGCATACCATTGGGTTAGTGAACTTTACAATGCAACCCCTTTTATCCCAAGATTGCACCGCCACACGGCAAACGCCAATCTTCCCATTCAATACGGTCATTTTTATTACCGTGATGATTATCCAGACTCTCACTTGTTTGATGATGCAGAGCATTTGCGCACAGCACATGATCCTGATTTTTTATTGGTTCACCCCATGAATATTGATGATGCAGGGCATCGTGAAGGTTTGGATTCGATAAAATACCGTAACAGTGCACGCTTTGCAGATGGCTATTTGTCAGAGTATTTGAATGACTGGTTAAACGCGGGCTACCAAGTCATCATCACTGCTGACCACGGAATGAACAACGATAAAAGTCATGGTGGTATTTTGCCTGAAGAAACAACAGTGCCACTTTTTGTGTTTGGCGATGCTTTTTCTTTTCAGGATGCCTGTGTTTTGCAAACCCAATTGTGTGGCACGATTTGCCATTTGTTACAGGTCGAGCACGATAAGCCGATATGTCAGGCTTTATTAAAATGAAAAATAAGACTGCATGGATTATGGCGCTGATCAGCACCATACCATTTTTAATATTGTTGCTCATGTTCTTATTGATTCCGATGGTTTGGATTGTGATCAGTGCTTTTCAAAACATGGATGGCTCTTGGACGCTGGCATGGTTCAACGAGTTGGCAAATAATCCTTTTTATAAACAAGCCTTAACTCAATCATTGAAAATCAGTTTTTGGCCTAGTGTGGTGGGTTTATTCATTGGTTTAATGGGTGCTTACTCATTGTTTCGGGTGAAAGATTCTGTGTTTGGCAAAGCCATGTTGTCATTTAACAGCGTGATGAGCAATTTTACTGGCGTGCCTTTGGCTTTTGCTTTCATGATTATTTTGGGCAGCAATGGTGTCTTGACCATTTTGATGAAAATGGGTGGCATGCATGATGTTTTTGACATTTATGGTTTATCTGGCTTGATGCTGGTGTATGTGTATTTTCAAGTGCCATTGGCCATCTTATTGCTGTATCCCGCCATTGAGAGTTTGCAATCTGAATGGCGCGAAAGTGCCAGTTTAATGGGGGCAGGGCGCTTTGCTTATTTTCGCCATATTGCCATTCCAATCTTAATGCCAGCAATCTTGGCGACGTTTGTGGTGTTGTTCGCCAATGCTTTGGGTGCTTATGCCACCACATATGCGTTAACCACTGGCAATTTCAATATCTTACCCATTCGCATCGCTTCGCTTATTGCGGGAAATTTATCACTGGAGCCGAATATGGCAGCAGCCATTTCCGTTTTGTTGATGCTGATTATGGTGCTGACAACAGGCTTGAATCAGTGGTTACATCGATATGTGGGGAAATGGACATGAGCAAACAACCGACTTCTTCACCGGCAAGCCATCGCTGGCCTCATTTTTTGGTTTTAAGCATTATTGCTGTTTTTCTGGCTCTGCCTGTACTGGCCACCGCTTTGTATGCGATTGCACTGGACTGGGGAGCAACAATATTGCCCAAAGGATGGACGCTGACGTGGCTGTCTGATTTGTGGAGCGATAAGCGTTTTTTATTGGCATTTCGCAACTCTTTGTTTGTGTGTGTTGCATCGGCTTTGGTGTGCATTGTGGTGTGCATGCCGATCTTAATGTTGGTACACACCAAACTACCAAAATTGGGAAAATGGATGAATGTGGTGGTGACTTTGCCTTTTGCCGTACCGCCTGTGGTGGCTTCGGTGGGTTTATTGCAACTGTATTCAAATGGCTTTTTTGCCATGACAGGAACACCGTGGATTTTGATTGGTTGTTATTTCACCATCGCTTTGCCATTTGTTTATCGAGCGTTAGATAACAATATGCGTGCTTTGAATATTAAAGAGCTGGTGGATGCCGCAGAACTGCTGGGCGCGTCAACTTGGCAAGCAACGTGGTATGTGGTGTTACCTAACTTGAAAAACGGCATGTTGGTGGCGTTTTTTGTTTCGCTGTCGTTTTTAATGGGCGAATTTGTTTTTGCCAATTTATTGGCAAGCAGCCGTTTTGAAACCATTCAAGTTTATTTGTACAGCATTAAGAATATGTCAGGTCATTACTCAAGCGCATTGGTCTTTTCTTACTTTAGCATTATTTTGTTGCTGACTTTTGTGGTGAGCTTACTGAATGAAAACAAACGAAAAAGAAACAAATGAATTATTTAACTGTAAACCAAGCATACAAAGCCTACCAAGACAAAACAGTGCTCAATCATGTTGATTTCAGTGCCCAAAAAGGTGAATTTGTGACCTTGTTAGGCCCCAGTGGCTGCGGAAAGTCGACATTGCTTCGTGCCATTGCCGGTTTGCACCCATTAGATGGTGGCAATATCATTCTTAACGGTCGTGACATAACCCACATGGCACCGCAAAAACGCAATATTGCCATGGTGTTTCAACATTATGCATTGTTTCCCAATATGACTGTCATGGCAAATGTGGGTTTTGGTTTGAAAATGAAAAAACAAAACAAAGCCACCATTCAAGGCAAAGTCATGGCGATGCTCGATTTGGTTGAATTGTCCGAGCATGCGCACAAATACCCCCATGAATTGTCAGGTGGACAAAAACAGCGTGTGGCATTGGCAAGGGCATTGGTGACTGAACCTGATTTATTGCTTTTGGATGAGCCTTTGTCGGCGCTGGATGCCAAAATTCGCAAAAGTTTGCGTGAACAAATTGGTCAGATTCAGCGTAAATTGAATTTGGCAACAATTTTTGTTACCCATGATCAAGAAGAAGCATTGACCATGAGCGATAGAATCGTTTTGATGCAAAGCGGTAATATTGCCGAAAACACGCAACCTGAAAGCCTATACCAATCACCATCAAGTCAGTTCAGTGCCGAATTTATTGGGCATTACAACTTGTTTACAGGCAAACAATTGAATCAAAAAATGGCTGAAAATGCCTTGTTCGCCATTCGACCTGAAACCATCGTTCTAAGCCAAGCCCAAGGCCTGTGGCAAGGAGAAATCACCCACAGAACTTTATTGGGCAATGTGGTGCGCTATCAGGTCTTGACTGAGAGCGGGCTGAGTTTGAATAGCGATGTGTTGAATGTGGGGGCGTTGGCCAATTTGCAAAGTGGTGATGCGGTTTATGTTTCAATAAGCGATGATGCTTTGATTCAGTTGCCGGCATAAAGTGAAATAAGATAAAAAAGTGAAAAAATCAACTGAAAAACCGACAATAGCGTGATTGTTGGCGCAGTGTTTTTTGATGTTTTTGGTTTCATTTTTATTCTGAATGCCTGTGTGTTTGCATGCTGATGTGGGTGTGTGCTCAAAAAATCAAAACGTGATTGTCATTTGCTCGCTTCGATGTAAAATACGATTGAAGAAAAACGCCCAACAATCAACCCAAGTTATTTGACCGATATTTTAAAACGTTAGATAATAACAGGTTAATTTTTATAATTTAGGCTGTGAATGTGATGTTCAGGCAGCCTATACGTTTTGAACACACACATACAATTACAGTAGAAAATTTTTTGATGATGAAATCACCTGAATTATTGCTTCCAGCCGGTGGCTTGGAGCGCATGAGAGCTGCTTATGACTTTGGTGCTGATGCCGTTTACGCAGGTCAGCCACGTTATTCTTTGCGTGCTCGCAATAATGAATTTGCACGTTTAAGCGATTTAAAACAAGGGATTGATGAAGCGCATGAGCGCGGTAAGAAATTCTTTGTTGCCAGCAATATTTTGCCACACAATGCCAAGCTAAAAACCTATTTAGACGACATGGCACCCATTATTGAAATGAAACCAGATGCCTTGATTATGGCGGACCCTGGTTTGATCATGAAAGTGCGTGAAAAATGGCCTGAAGTGCCTATTCACTTGTCAGTACAAGCGAATACCACCAATTACTGGGGTGTACAGTTTTGGAAAAGCATTGGTGTGGAGCGCATTATTTTATCGCGCGAATTGTCTATTGATGAAATCAAAGAAATTCGCCAAGAGTGCCCTGATACTGAACTAGAAGTATTTGTGCACGGTGCTTTGTGTATTGCATATTCTGGTCGTTGTTTGCTATCGGGTTATTTTAATCACCGTGACCCGAATCAAGGTACGTGTACCAATGCTTGCCGTTGGGATTACAAAGTTCATGATACAGAAACCGATGATGCCGGCGATGCCAAAGCATTAACGGGTTTTGACTTTAATAAAGCCCAAGAAGAAGCCAACCAAGAGTTTGCGTCTATTGGTGCCCAAGTTCGTCACCCAGCTGCTGACAAAGTATACATGTTAGAAGAAGCCAATCGTCCAGGTTCGATGATGCCAATCATGGAAGATGAGCATGGTACTTATATCATGAACTCAAAAGATTTGCGTGCGATTGAGCAAGTGGCAAAATTAACCGAAATTGGCGTGGATTCTTTGAAAATTGAAGGCCGTACTAAGTCTGTTTATTATGTGGCTCGTGCAGCTCAATCTTATCGTAAAGCCATTGATGATGCCGTTGCTGGTCGTCCATTTGACTTTGGTTTGTTGTCTGAATTAGAAGGTTTGGCAAACCGTGGTTACACACCTGGTTTCTTAGAGCGCCACCAGACTCAAGATTACCAAAACTATTTAAGTGGCCATTCTTTGTCCAAACAAAGCCAATATGCAGGTATTGTATTGAATGTGGATGAAGCAGGTTGGGCTGAGATTGAAGTGAAAAACAAATTCTCAGTTGGCGATACTTTGGAAATTATTCACCCAAGTGGCAATGAAACCATTGTTTTGAGTGAAATGACCAATAAAGGTCGTCCTGCTGAAGTGGCTGCAGGCAATGGTATCCAAGTTCGAATCCCGAATATGCAAGGCAAAGAAAAAGCATTGATTGCCCGTATTATTAATCCTTAATACGGCAAGCAACTTAGAAATCCGCATGTGACGCGTGCGGATTTTCTTTTTGTAAAAGACATAACGCTTGTGAGGAGTAAGTGGTTTGATGACGTGTTTTAAAGGAAAGCATTGGTTTTTATTGATGGCGATGGCGTTTTTAAGTTCTGGATTGTCTGCTTTAGAAGTCAGTAACAACGAAGATTTTAAAAGCGATGATTTGATTGTTAAGTCGGCTGATGACAACAAGAAAAATACATTGGCAAACACTGAAGATTTTATCCAAAACTGTGTCAGCCAAAGCAATCCCATTCGTTTAAGCTACCCTAAGAGGGCTTTGCGCATTAGTCAAACACTGCCCGAAATGCAAAAAATCACCAGTACTTTGATTGTGAATGCATCATCAAAGAGCAATACCATTGGCACTTACAAAAGCGCTGTGCCTAGAAAATATGCCTCAGAAAAAGATTTGAATGAGGTCGATTGGGAAATTGCACAGGCTTATCGCAGTTTTGATAAAGAGGCTTTGACTTGGGGTAAACGGTATTTATTGCCTTGCGCTAAATTGTATGTGAAAACACATAACAAACCCATTTCTTTGGCTCAACCCATCGATTTTGTCTTACCAAAAGAATTGCGCAAATACGCCGAGTAATTGCCAAAAGCACCATACTTTTGTGGTCAAACTATTGTAAAATACCTGTAATTTGAAATTTTGCATTGATAAAGAATATTATGAATTTACACCAACAAGTTGAGAACGAAATCGCAGCTGCTTTTGCAGCATCTGGTTTGGCTGATGCCGCCATTGTTTTACAGCCTGCTAAGAATCCTGATTTTGGCGACTTCCAAGTCAATGGTGTGATGGGCGCAGCAAAAAAATTAAAACAAAACCCTCGTGAATTGGCCAGCAAAGTTGTAGAAGCTTTGGCAAACAGCAGTATTTTTTCTAACGCAGAAGTGGCTGGACCTGGTTTTATTAATTTGCGTTTGTCCAATGCCTTTTTGGATAATGCATTGAGCGCAGCATTAAGCGATAAAGAACGTCTTGGCGTGGCAAAAGCTGATCAATTGGATGTTGCAGTAATTGACTATTCATCACCGAATTTGGCTAAAGAAATGCATGTTGGGCATTTGCGCTCAAGCATCATTGGCGATAGCATTAGCCGCGTTTTACGCCACATGGGACACACTGTGATTGCACAAAATCACGTGGGTGATTGGGGCACTCAGTTTGGCATGTTGGTGGCTTATTTGGTGGAACAACAGCAATCAGGCCGTGCTGATATTGAATTGTCGGATTTAGAGCAGTTTTATCGCAACGCCAAAGTTCGTTTTGATGAAGATGAAAATTTTGCCAATACGGCTCGAGAGTATGTGGTGAAGTTACAAAGTGGTGATGAAGCCGTTTTGACATTGTGGAAACAGTTTGTTGAAACCTCTCTTCTTCATGCACAAGATGTTTATGCTCGTTTAGGCTTGTTGTTACAAGCAGAAGATGTCAAAGGTGAGTCTTCTTACAATGATGACTTACACCAAGTGGTTTCGGAATTAGAAGAACAAGGCTTGGCTGTTGAAAGCGATGGCGCTAAAGTGGTGTTTTTGCCTGAGTTTAAAAACAAAGAGGGCGATCCTGCTGCGTTTATCGTTCAAAAACAAGGTGGTGGATTCCTATACTCAAGTACAGATTTGGCTTGTATCCGCTACCGCGTTCGCCAATTACAAGCAACACGTTTACTGTATGTGGTAGACGCCCGTCAAGGTTTGCATTTTCAACAATTGTTTGTTACTGCTCGCAAGGCTGGCTTCTTGCCTGAGAATGTCAAAGCAGAACACATTGCCTTTGGTACGATGATGGGTAAAGATGGCAAACCATTCAAAACCCGCTCTGGCGATACCATCAAGTTGGTTGATTTGTTAACAGAAGCAGAAGAACGCGCGATTGCTTTGGTTAAAGAGAAAAATGCCGACATGCATGCTGATGCATCTAATATTATTGGGCATGCAGTGGGTATTGGCGCTGTGAAATACGCAGATCTTTCAAAAAATCGCACCAGCGACTATGTTTTTGATTGGGAAAATATGCTGAGCTTTGAGGGCAATACTGCACCTTACTTGCAGTATGCCTATACTCGCGTGCAAAGCGTCTTGCGTAAAGCGAACCAAGATGTCAATGCCCAAGCTTTTCATGTTACAGAAGCTGCGGAAAAAGAATTGGCTGTGGCATTGCTGCAGTTTGAAGATGTGTTGAACAATGTGGCTCAAACAGCATACCCACATTATTTGGCCATGTATTTATACCAAATTGCTACCTTGTTTAGCCGTTTTTATGAGCATTGTCCTATTCTAAAAGCAGAAGGACCTGTGCTAGAAAGTCGTTTGGCATTGGCTAAATTAACAGGAGATACCTTAAAACAAGGCTTAAATCTCTTGGGTATTGATGTGTTAGAACAGATGTAATGGTGCATTAAATCAAAAAAAGCAGCCCATATCGGCTGCTTTTTTGATTTGAATACAATGAATACTTACTTAACCGATAAAAACGTAAATGCTTTTGCTGGTTTAAAGTTTGCAGTGGCATCACCAGAATAAATGGTGCTTTGATCTTTGCCTAAGTCCAGTTTTTTCACACCGCCGGTGTTTTTGTCAAAGTCAATTTTCTTCAAATCTACCCAGAATGTATTGGGTGAAATCGCAGACTCAAAGAAGTACAAATTGTGTTTGTGATCGACCACGGTTCTCCAGCGGGTTGATGAAATGTTAGGCTCTTCAGGGGTATTGATGCCATAAGGCACAGAAACGTTGCGAATCACGCTAAATACGCTGGCCAATGATTCTTTGGTGTTTGTGGTTTTGGGAATGGCATTAATGTAAAAAGAAGCACGAGCAAAGCGATCGGCTGCGCGGTTGGTACCTGGAAGCATGGTGGTACCACCAATTTGTTTCCAATAAGCATCCAGTGCCAATTGCTGATCATAGGTTGGTGAATTGGTCATGACTTGGTAGGCTTTACTGTGGTGAATCACTTGTTTGCCTCCAATGTATTCCACAATAGCATTGTCGCCACTTTTGTCTGACAGTGACAAATGCAAAGACGCTAAGCGTGCTTCACCGGGAACATTGTCAGTCACCACGTTAAAAGGCTCTTTTTCTAAGAAAGCCACAGCTTCATTCACGGTTGCAAAATTATCCAACATGTATTGTGCCCACAAAGCCAAAGACAAGGTGGCTTTTTTTGAGCTTTTAATGGTTGGATACTCTGATTCAACCAACCACAATAAATTGGCATTCAAGCCTTTTTCATTCACACCGTCTGTGGTCGAGATATCATAACCTGAGGCAATAACGCTACCATATTTCGATGTCCATTTAATTGAACGTGGGCCTGCTGAGCCATCACGCTGAATACCACGTGGCAAAATCCATAAATTTGTTCCCACATCCGTTTTCCAATCCATAGAACGGGCTGTGATGATATTGTCTTCTGGTCCTTGGTAAACAACGCGCGTACAAGCAAAAGCGATTGGGGCTGTTGCAAGCAATGCCAATGAGGTTGCTAAAATAGTCAGCTTTTTAGCGGATATGGATAAAAATTGATGCTTTGTCATGTGGATATCTTTCTCAGTTAATAAAGTTTTATGCTCAGACCTAAAGCAGGACCATGTTCTTTTATTTTCCATTGAAAACCATTGTCAGTGTGGTTTTGCTTAATCATGCGGTAACCCAAACGCAAATTGGTGGGTTGGTTGAATATCTTGGTTCGGTAGCCAAGGTAAGCTTGGTAGTCTTGGCTTTTTTTGGTACCAAAGTCTACTTGTCCTGCTACATTCCAATTTTGATTGAAATCATACAAATATCGAGTACCGATAAAAGCCTCTGTCCATGAAGTCGAGCGAGATAGGGATGCAGAAGGCTCTTGGGGTAAGTTGGGAATCTCTAAGGATGCATCTATTGAAGCTGATACGTCAGTAAAATGAACGCCAATGGTTGGTTCTAAATAGAATTTTTGGCCAGCACCAAAGCCGTCTATAGCGAATGCTTGGTAATAGGTACCAATAGAGGTTCGATTTAATTTGGTTCTGATATCGCCTTTAATAATGGGCATGCCATCCAATGAAATTTGTTCTTTTTGTTTGGTTTTGACATATTGTTTATCAATATAGGCACCCCATCCACCTTTTTCGACATCCAGATTGAACATATAGGCATTGTCTAGATTTTTCAAAATGTCTTTAAATGGGACATTGACATCGGTATGCAGCTGATTCAAACCAATAGAGCCATCTATCTGGGCAGCAAAAGCGTACAAAGACAAATAAACATTGAGTGGTTTTTCAGGTGTAATGGATTCAGTATTGGTTTTTTCTTGTTGTACTGCGGTATCTTCAACCCAATTGTTGTCGTTAAGTTCCGTGGTGTGATTGGTGTTTGCAGCCGCAATGGACGAGCTTGTAGCCAATAGTAAGGCGACCAGATTGCGCTTAAGTGTCATGGCATCCCTTTTAATCCGTTTAAATGACGTTTTTTTATTCATGATTGATTTGAGTAAGGTGAAGAGGGTATGAATACAGACCATACAGAGTGTTTAGTTTAGTGTGAAAAAATAAAATAAACAAATGGTTTTCCATGTATTTTCCACATTCGGCACAGCAAATTAAAATTTACAAATCATGATGTAGAGATACTTATTATTACAAGCTTTGTCTTTTTAAAACTATCCGTTAAAATGACATTTACAATACGAAATGGCAATGGCTGTTTTAGAAAATGAAAGATTCGCATGTTAAAGAAATATTTGTTTGGTGGAATGCCACTGTGGTTGGTTTTTTGGTTCTTTGGTGTCATGGTTTCTGGTTTAGTGGCCACAGCATGGATTAAAAATATTGGTTTTGGTATTCATGGGTATGGACAATATATTGCAGTCATGGTCGCGTTAATTTATTTTGGTGCAACCAATTTTGCAATTATGAATAGCTCAGGCAATTACAAAGGGCCTGAAGTGTTTAAATTTTTGAGTTTTATTTTGTCCTTGGTATTGTTGATTTTCTCATTTGGATTTTTTGTCACCGCCTTTATTGCGATGTGGATTTTTAATCTAAATTTGCTGCCGTAACGTCGAAGAATAGGATAAAAGCTGTTAGCATGTGGGCTATTGAACAAAGACAGGTAAAACCCCATGAAAGCAGTTGCAAGCATTGGTATTTTGGGTGCTATTCCACAAGAAGTGAATGGCATTATTGCTCAGTTAAGTGATGTAATAGAACATGAAATAGGCAATCGTGTTTATTATGAAGGCAGACTGAACAATCAACCTGTGGTGGTGGTGTACTCGCGCATTGGTAAAGTGGCTGCTGCAGCAACGGTGACAACCTTGTTGTTGAAGTTCAATGTGAAAAAAATTGTGTTTGTTGGTGTGGCTGGCAGCATTCATGAGGCTGTCAACGTGGGTGATGTTGTGATTGCGACGAAGCTATTGCAACACGATATGGACTGCTCACCCTTGCGCCCGAAATATGAAGTACCTCTGTTAGGAAAAATTTATTTTGATGCAGATACAAGCATCAATGAACAAGCGAAAGTTGCAGTGAACCACGTTTTACAATGGGACTCATTGGTGCGTTTGATTGGCAATGATGAATTAAGCAAGTTCGCCATTACCCAACCCAAGCTTCACATGGGCACGATTGCCAGTGGTGACCAGTTTATTGGTAAAGATGAGCAAAAACAGGCTTTACAGGCAGCATTGCCTGAGGTGTTGTGTGTGGAGATGGAAGGTGCAGCTGTCGCGCAAGTGTGTGATGAATTCAATGTGCCATTTGCCGTGATTCGAACCATTTCCGACAAAGCCAACCAAGAAGCCAGCTTTAGTTTCCAATCTTTTGTGGAAAAAATATCGTTGGTCTATGGTCGTGAAATGATGCAAAAATTGTTTTCTTGATTTTTTCGAATCAATTAAAAAAAGCCAAGCAATGCTTGGCTTTTTTGTGTGCTTTTTGGATTTAAGCAATGCTCGGAGTGTTAACGTTCACATCTGCATTTTGAGCGCGATGGCGCAAAACATGGTCCATTAATACTAAGGCCAACATGGCTTCGGCAATGGGTGCTGCACGCAAGCCCACGCAAGGGTCATGGCGACCATGGGTTGCTAGGGTAATGGCATTGCCTGACTTGTCTATGGATTGTCTTTCAGTGGCAATGCTAGAGGTGGGCTTGACAGCAATGCTCACGCTAATGTTTTGTCCTGTGCTAATGCCCCCCAAAATACCACCAGCGTGATTGCTTAAAAAACCAGTTGGCGTTAATTCGTCACCATGTACACTGCCTTTTTGGGCAACCGCATCAAATCCAGCACCAATCTCCACGCCTTTAACCGCATTAATGGACATCATGGCATGGGCAATTTCTGCATCCAATCGGTCAAAAATGGGCTCACCCAAGCCCACTGGAACATTGGTCGCTTGAATGGCTAGTTTTGCACCGACTGAATCCAGTGATTTACGAATCGAATCCATGTAATGCTCTAAAGCACCAATTTGGCTGGTGTTCGCGGCAAAAAATGGGTTGTTGCCGATGTGCTCAA
The DNA here is from genome assembly GCA_030146285.1 of Neisseriaceae bacterium. Lineage (GTDB taxonomy): Bacteria > Pseudomonadota > Gammaproteobacteria > Burkholderiales > Neisseriaceae > JASLFS01. Next base: position 17,012 of record JASLBZ010000030.1, read on the forward strand.
AGCCCTCAAAGGCAATAACTTCGCTGCCAATTTGGGTAACAAATGCGGTAATCTCGGTGCCCAATTTTTCTTTTAGCCATTTTTTGGCAACAGCACCAGCAGCAACGCGCATGGCTGTTTCTCGAGCTGAGCTGCGGCCGCCACCACGGTAGTCACGAATGCCGTATTTGTGCCAGTAAGTGTAATCGGCATGGCCAGGGCGAAAACCTTCAGCAATATTGCCATAGTCTTTGCTGCGCTGGTCGGTGTTACGAATTAAGAGGCCGATGGGTGTGCCTGTGGTTTTGCCTTCAAACACCCCTGATAAAATCTCGACTTCATCTGCTTCTCTTCGTTGGGTCACATGGCGGCTTGTGCCGGGTTTTCTGCGATCCAAATCGATTTGAATGTCTTTTTCTGAGAGTTCCAAGCCAGGAGGGCAGCCATCGATAATGCAGCCTAAGGCTTTGCCATGGCTCTCACCAAAAGTTGTGACTGTGAATAGCTTACCAAATGTATTGCCCGACATGGTGTTGTCCTATCAAATCAAAAATGCAAGAAACAAAAGAGAAAAGTCTACCATGAAGCGTGTATTTGCTAAAGGCAGACTTTTAAAAGGTGCAATATTGTGCCTTAAAATGGCATTATTTTCGCTCTTCGCGAATTAATTTCCCATTTTGATTGTAAATTTTGGCATAAACCAGTTTGTCATCCACGTAGTTGCGCTCTTCTGCAATGTTACCATTGCGGTGGTAAATGCGCATGCTGCCAAATGTCGGGTGGGCATTGAATTGATAAGCCCGTTTTTTTGAAACAATAAAGGGGTCGGTTCGGGCATAAGCACTTTGGTCTTCAAAATAGTCTTGCACCAACCATTGGCCATCTTTTTTCTTTTCAATCAGCTCACGCATATAGCCACCAATAATGGGAGATCGACTCTCTTTGTTGCCTCTGGCGTCAATATCAAAATAAGTCACCACATCTTTTTCAATCACATTGATGCCGCCACGATTGTTAGATGAAGTGTTTGAGCGTGTGCTGATGGGGATGTTGACCGAGGTGCCGATGCCAATATTGTTACCAATACTGCCACCTAAGCCAACGCCCAAAGAAATGCCACTGGGGCCGACGCTGCATGCGCTCAGAGTAAAACTGGTTAGAGCGATGATTGCATATTTTTTGGCATTCATCATGTGTTCTCCATTTTCAAATGGGTGTGTTGGTAAAGGCTACTTGCTTTTTTTCTTGTTTTTCTTTGTCATGTCATCAGGCATAACGGCCAAACGAGTGCCTGCTAATGTGTCATATAAGAACTGACGGTCTGGGTTCAGAAGTGCATAACCCCACGGTAAAATCCACCAAATAGCGCCTAAGGCTAAGGCCGATTTGGCTGAAATGCCTTGTTGTCTTGAGATTAAGTAAACCAAACAAGGAATCATAACCATAAATATAATGGACCAAATGTAGCGCATAAACAGTTGTTTATTATTGGGTCTATTGCCTTGGGAGTCAATGACATGGATTTTCCAGACCTTCATGGGCAAGGTTTGGCCTTTGCGACCTATGCTGAATTTAAAATACCACCACCAAGAAATTAACAAACTCAAGCCCACAATCATGCTGGAAATCAAGCCAGTGCTATGCAACATTTGTACAATGGGAATACACAGTGCCAAAGCCACAAAACTAACTGCACTTAAGAGCAGTGCTTCATAGATGATAGAAAAAAAGCGACGCACCAAAGGCGCAGGAGTATAAGTATTCATAAGGGCATCTTTACAAAGAGAAATGCTGTTGCAGCGATGGTTTGATGGCGCTGAATCGATCTTGGTTTTGGTAAGGGTCAAAAGCCATGTCGCAAGACAATTTTCGCAACCACGTTAATTGACGCTTTGCCAGTTGGCGGGTGGCAATGATGCCTTTGTCGATAAAGGTTTCATAATCTGTTGTGCCATCTAAGTAATCCCATGCTTGGCGATAACCAACACAACGCATTGATGGTGTGTCTTGTGTTAACTCAGGATAGGCAGCCTGTAATGCTCTGACTTCATCGATAAACCCCATTTCCAACATGGTGTGAAAACGTTTGGCGATGCTTGCGTGCAATTGTGCTCGGTCTTGTGGCAATAAATTGACGCACAATAAATCCAGTGGCGCTTGTTCAGTATCTTGTTGTAGCAGCTCAGACATGGTTTTACCAGTTAAATACCATATTTCCAATGCTCGCTCAATTCTCTGGCTGTCATTGGCTTTCAATCGAAGAGCACTGATGGGGTCGATATCACTTAACTGTTGGTATAGCGACTCAAGACCGTGCTCGGCTTTTTGCTGTTGTAATCGTTGGCGGGTGGCGATGTCAGCTTCGGGAAGCCGATTCAAGCCTTGGGTTAAAGCGTTGTAATACATCATGGTGCCGCCTACAATCAAAGGCAATTTGCCTCGTGCATGAATATCATCGACCAAGCGCAAAGTATCCAGACAAAACTGAGCAGCAGAATAACTTTCCAACGGGGTAATAATATCAATTAAATGGTGTGGTACGGCCGCCAATTCTTGGGCGTTGGGTTTGGCTGTGCCAATGTCCATGCCTTGGTAAACCAAAGCGGAATCTAGGCTGATGATTTCAACAGGGTAGTGTGCCGCAATATCAAGTGCTAACTGGGTTTTGCCAGAGGCTGTGGGTCCTAAAATGGCTAGGGCCTTGGGTAGGTTCATTATTGTCCTCGTAAAAAAAGCGAGTCTAAATCTTCTAAGCGAAGTTTAATCCAAGTAGGACGACCATGGTTGCATTGGTTCGCGCGCGGTGTGTTTTCCATGTCTCGTAACAAAGCATTCATTTCAGAAATGGTTAATTGTCGTCCAGCTCGCACAGAGCCATGGCAAGCCATGGTGGCCAAAATATGGTTCTCTTGTTCGGTGATGGTTTGGCTTGAGCCTTGTTCTGCCAGTTCTTGCAATACGTCTTGCAATAATTTTTCAATATCACTTTTGGTTAACATATTGGGCACGGCACGCACCGCCAGTTTGTTATTGCTTAACAAAGAAATGTCCAAACCCATGGTAAGTAAGGCTGGTAATTGGCTTTGGGCCACAGCATATAATTCATGGCTAACTGAGATGGTGTGAGGAATCAATAATTGTTGAATGGCAATGGATTGTTCTTGGTGTTGGGTTTTCAGTTTTTCATAAGTCACCCGTTCTGCAGCAGCATGCATGTCTACCAAAATCAAACCTTCTTGGGTTTGTGCCAAGATATAAATGCCCAATAACTGTGCCATGGCAAAACCCAAAGGATAAGCGGATGCGCCAATATCGGCATCTGGCTGTGTCGAATCATTGGGTATTGGTGTGGCATGATCTGCTTTGGCACTGTCTTGGTACAAAACCTGATAATCAGCCAAGGCTCGCGCATTTTCTTTGAGCGTTAGATTGAACTGGCTAGGGCGCGCTTGACTGGCATAGTCCTTGTTAAATCCACCGCCTGTACTTTGACCGCTGGAATGATTGTTTTTTTGTGGCGCTGCTTTCCAGGTTGCAAAATTATTGCTGCCTTGGTCAATATTATCCAGCGATGTTTCGGGAGTGATGTGCGCTAGACTGGCTGCTGGTTGGCTAATGGCTTCTGTTTGCGTTGCATCGGTGGCAGCTAAGGCTTTGCTTAAACTGTGAAATACCAAGCGATAAACGGCTTGGCTATCTCGAAAGCGCACTTCGGTTTTGGTCGGATGCACATTGACATCAAACAGCGATGTTGGCAGTGTTAAAAACAAAGCAAAAGCGGGGGTGAGTGCTTGATGCAAAACATCTTGATAAGCTTGCTTAACTGCATGGCTTAAGGTGCGGTCTTTGATATAGCGGCCATTGATATAAAAATACTGTTTGTCCGAGCGACCCTTGCTAAAACTGGGCTTGGCAATGGCGCCCTGAATCATGAGTTCACCTTTAGGTGAGCTCACAGCTAAGGCCGCTGCGGCAAAATCACTGCCCAAAATAGCCGCAATGCGTGCCATGTCATCTTGTATGGGTAATTGCAATGTGGTTTTGCCATTGTGATTGACGGTAAAGGCAATCTGCGGATTCACTAAGGCGATGCGCTCAATGGCGGTAAGACAATGCGCATACTCGGTATTTTCGGATTTTAAAAACTTGCGTCTGGCGGGGGTATTAAAGTAAATATCCAGAACTTCAACCGTTGTCCCCACGCCATGGGCTGCGGCTTTCACATCTTGGATATTGCCATCAATCGCCATGACTTGAGAAGCATGTTCCGTGTTGTCAGTGCGACTGGTCAGGCTTATTCGGCTAATCGATGCAATACTTGCCAAGCCTTCGCCACGAAAGCCCATGCTGGCAACAGATTCTAAGTCTTGCAATGATTTGATTTTGCTGGTGGCATGCCGATGCAGTGCCAATGCCACGTCATCCTCATGGATGCCAGAGCCATTGTCCTGCACCCGAATCAACTTAATGCCGCCCGCAGCCAAGTCAATTTTAATCTGAGTGGCTTTGGCATCAATGCTGTTTTCCACCAACTCTTTTACCGCATTGGCAGGGCGCTCAACCACTTCACCTGCGGCAATTTGGTTGATTAAATGATCAGATAAACGGGCAATGGCAACCATGTCAGTCCTTACGTTGTTTCTTTAACAAAATAGCGTTGGCGAATGACTTCGATAATGGCAGGCAAAACAGACAACACGATAATCGCCAATAAGATTAATGATAGATTTTTCTTCACAAATGGCAATTGGCCAAAGAAAAAGCCAGCATAAGCAAATAAACAAACCCAAACGGCAGCGCCAATCACGTTAAACATGAAAAAACGGCGGTAGCACATGTGCCCCATGCCAGCGACAAAAGGTGCAAAGGTGCGGACGATGGGAATAAAGCGCGCCATAATAATGGTTTTGCCACCGTGTTTTTGGTAAAAATTCTCGGTTTTTTCGAGGTATTTTCGTTTGAATATTTTTGAATTGGGATTGCTGAACAAGCGACTGCCAAAGTATTTACCAACGGTAAAGTTAACCCAGTCACCCAAAACAGCAGCGATAAAGAGCAAAGCCACCATCAGGTTAATGTCCATCGCACCCACTGCTGCAATACCGCCCGCAGCAAATAGCAACGAATCTCCTGGTAAAAATGGGGTCACCACCAAACCAGTTTCACAAAAGATAATTAAAAATAAGATGCCATAAATCCAAGGGCCATATTGTGCGCTTAAAACTTGTAAATGCTGGTCGATGTGAAGAATAAAATCAATGGTACTGCTAACAACAGCACTAAGTGAATCCATCATGGTGTTTTTCTGCCATAAATAAAGGCTGCCTGAAAACGCACAGGTTTCAGGCAGCCTGTGTTAACAATAAATTAAACGACTGCTTCTTCTTTGGATTTTTGTACTTTTACCAAGCTGTTGCGATCCAGTTTGAATAGCAACAAAAGTGGGCTTGCCACCAATACCGAAGAGTACACGCCAAACACAATACCAATGGTCAATGCCATGGCAAAGCCATGCAAAGCTGCACCACCGAATAGCAACATAGACAAAACCATCATCTCGGTTGAACCATGGGTAATCATGGTGCGGCTCATGGTCGAGGTAATGGCGTTGTTAATGACTTCAGGTACGCTTTTGTTGCGCATTTGAGGCTTGCGGAAGTTTTCACGAATACGGTCAAATACCACCACCGATTCATTTACTGAGTAACCCAATACCGCCAAAATACCTGCCAATACTGTTAGTGAGAACTCCCATTGGAATAGGGCAAAACAACCAATAATAATCACCACGTCATGCATGTTGGCAATAATGGCAGAGACTGCAAAACGCCATTCAAAACGCATCGACAAGTAAATAATAATGCCCAAGCAAACAAAGAAGATGGCCAATAAACCATGGGTAACCAATTCATCGCCCACTTGTGGGCCAATAAATTCAACTTGGCGCATTTGTGCATCAGGTCGATCAGCTTGCAGTAATTGCATTACATGGTTAGGCA
>JASLBZ010000104.1 GCA_030146285.1 Neisseriaceae bacterium
GCCTTACTAATACCCAAAAGCGGTCGCCAAATATTCTGGTGTTGATTCAGTTTTCGCCATTGAGGCATAGAGGCCAATGCCGCAACAGAGCCTCCTCGCAGCAATGCCAATAACACCGTTTCATTCTGATCATCTTCGTGGTGAGCCAAAGCTAGCACATGGCTCTGGCTTTGTTCATAAGCCTGGTAACGGGCTTTTCTTGCTGCACCTTCAACACCCAAATGCATGTCAGATAACAAATTGGCATGCACAACGTCCAGTGGTATTTGCCATTGCAAACATGTTTCTTGGCAAAACAAAACCCAATCATCGGCTTGGGCTTGTAAGCCATGATGAACATGAATAGCACTTAGTCTAAACGGAATCTTGTCTTGTAAGCGAACCAAAGCATGCAATAGCACAATGGAGTCAACGCCACCACTTAAGCCAACACGCACATCAAAAAAATGGCCAGAACAATGTTCTGACCATGATTTTTCAATTGCACCCAGTATTTTATTTATCGGTGAATGTGCCATAGTCCATAATGCGATTAAAACGACGCGTTAATAAATCAGATATTGGCATGTCTTGTGCTTGACGCAACTGCTCTACCAATACCTTTTTGGTGTTTTTCATGACTTCATCGTAATTGCGATGTGCACCACCTAGTGGCTCAGGAATAATCTTATCGATTAATTTTAAGTCACTTAATTTTTGTGCAGTAATGCCTAAAGCCTGAGCGGCATCAGGTGCTTTTTCAGCTGTTTTCCATAAAATACTTGCACCACCTTCAGGAGAGATGACAGAGTATGTCGCGTATTGCAACATATTCACATAGTCTCCCACTGCGATTGCCAATGCACCACCAGAGCCACCCTCACCAATAATCGTGCAAATGACAGGCACTTCAACATCAGACAATTCATACAAATTTCGACCAATTGCTTCTGACTGACCACGCTCTTCTGCACCCACGCCAGGATAAGCGCCTGGGGTATCAACAAAAGTCATAATGGGCAGCTTGAATTTTTCCGCCAATTTAATCAAACGCAATGCTTTGCGATAGCCTTCTGGTTTTGGCATGCCAAAGTTACGGTAAATCTTTTCTTTGGTATCACGGCCTTTTTGGTTACCCATAACCACAACGGCTTGACCATTAAAGCGTGCCAAGCCACCGACCAATGCAGCATCATCTGCAAAAGAGCGATCACCATGTAACTCTTCAAAGTCAGTGAACAAAGCATCAATATAGTCCAAAGCATATGGACGCTGTGCATGACGAGAAACTTGTGAAATTTGAGCAGCCGTTAGTTTGCCAAAAATTGATTTTGTTAAATCATCACTTTTCTTTTGTAATCGGGTGATTTCTTCTGAAATATCGACTACAGAATCATCTTGAACAAAACGCAACTCTTCAATCTTCTGTATTAACTCTGCGATTGGTTGCTCAAAATCTAAAAAAACTTGTTTCATTAACCTGTTTTCCATCAGCTAAAATTTGGCTCTATCATACGCTAACCACACGGTTTTTGCAGTATTTTTGCTCTCGGTTCAAAATAAATATGCACAAGCATTATCAATAAAACAGTAAATCCTTGATTTAGAGTACAAACACCAATTTATTTTTTACTATTATATCAATGACATTAACAACCAAACCAATAAGGTCGTCCATTTGACCAGCGTTGACAGCCAAATGGACGATTCCAATACATATCATCCATCATCATCTCATGGTAGCGGGCTTGCTCTAATCGCGCTTGTGCCACATAGGCTTGCCATGCCATTTTATAGCATGCTTGAAAAACGGGATTGTTGATTTTACTTTCATACTCTTGGTCAAAAGCTTCTTTTTGTGCCTTAGGTAAATCCCAAGATGATGGCAATTTTGCCATCAGTTGTGCCGTCGCAGGGTCACATTGACTGGCAAGAGACAATTGCATTTGTAAGCGCTCTTCTTCTCTGGCTTTGGCCTGAGCTGCTTTTTGCTCTGGTGTGAGCGCACAAGCACCCAAAGCCAGCATACAAACCAGAACTAATATGCGATTTATGATTTTTTTCATCTTGGTCATGCCTTTCTTAAAAAAGAACATCTAGCCACTTCTTGGTATTCTATTATAAAGAGCATTGCATATCTGGCGAATCTTTTTATAATCAGTATTGATTTAAATTTACAAAATGGGTTGATGATAATGGCTGAAATTCAAACAATGCGCCTAGACAAATGGCTCTGGGCAGCTCGTTTTTTTAAAACCCGTGCTTTGGCACAAAAAAACATTGAACTGAATCGTGTTTTGGTTAATGGTGAAAAGATTAAAAACAGCAAAACAGTCACGGTGGGAGATCAAATTGACATAACCATCAACAGCCTGCCTTTTCGCATGGTCATTAAGGGTTTAAACATGCAACGCCGCCCTGCCAGTGAAGCAGTTTTGCTTTACCAAGAAGATGACAAAATCAAACAAAAGCGTGAATACCAAAAAGAAATCAACAAATCAGAACAAGTCAGTCGCGCTTATCCAGAAGGTCGCCCCACCAAACGGGATCGTCGTAGCTTAGACAAAGTGAAAAAGCAAAGTTGGGAATGACCAATATG
>JASLBZ010000140.1 GCA_030146285.1 Neisseriaceae bacterium
ACAAGCGAGTGCTTTGTGGGTAACGACGGCTTAGGCCGTGCCAAGGATCTTCACCCAATTGTTTCAAGCCCAAAGATACGCGACATTTGTCTTGATCAAATTTCAATACTTTAGCTTCAACTTCTTGACCCACTTCTAAAACTTCGCTTGGGTGTTTAACACGACGCCATGCCAAGTCAGTAATGTGTAACAAGCCATCAATGCCGCCCAAGTCAACGAATGCACCGTAGTCAGTAATGTTTTTAACAATACCTTTGATCACGATACCTTCTTGCAATGTTTCTAGAAGTGCTTTGCGTTCTTCACCCAAAGTAGCTTCTAAAACAGCGCGACGAGAAACAACAACGTTGTTGCGTTTTTTGTCTAATTTGATAACTTTGAACTCAATCTCTTTACCTTCGTAAGGAGTTGTGTCTTTAACTGGGCGAGTGTCTACCAATGAACCTGGCAAGAACGCGCGAATGCTGTTAATCATAACAGTCAAACCGCCTTTTACTTTACCGTTGATCATACCTGACAAGATTTCACCACTTTCCATGGCTTCTTCAAGGGTAACCCAATCAGCAGCACGTTTCGCTTTTTCGCGTGAAAGTTTGGTTTCGCCGAAACCGTTTTCTACAGATTCAATAGAAACAGTAACAAAATCACCAACTTTAACTTCAACTTCGCCAGCACCGTTCTTGAATTCGTTCGCGTCAATCAATGACTCAGATTTCAAACCTGCATTTACAGTAACAAAGTTATTATCAATGGCAACAACTTCAGCGGTGATGATTTCACCTACACCCATCTCTTGTAACGCGAAGCTTTCTTCAAGCAGTTGGGCAAAATTTTCCATACTCATGTATATATCTCGGAACACACTACCAAGGAAGTGCAAAGTTAAATTATTCAATACTTAAAGCCTTGGTACTTTAAGCAACAGCTTGGCTTTGCTAACAATCACCCGCAAATTTGCAAGTGGTTGATTTTCCAGCGAAAGCCACATAAAAAAATTTCAGACTGCAATTGTACACGTTTTTTAACTTTGTTGATACCAATCAAGTACTTTTTGTACCGTCTCATCGATTCCCATGCTGGTTGTATCCAGAAAATATGCATCCTCTTCGTGTCTGAGTGGCGCTGCTGATCGATTTTTGTCGGACTCATCTCGAGCCTCAATATCTGCCAAAATAGTATTGTATTGTAAGGAATCCGTAGCCACGCCCAATTGCAATGCTCTTCTTCGCGCTCGCTCGGCAGCACTGGCAGTCAAAAATATTTTTAACTTGGCATTTGGAAACACGACAGAACCCATATCACGGCCATCGGCAACAAGACCCTTTTCACTTAAAAAATCTCGCTGCCTTTGCAATAAAGCAGTCCGAACCTGTGGCAGTCTTGCAACAGCAGAAGCACCCATGCCTATTTTTTCTTGGCGAATCTGCTCTGTTACCTGCTTTTGAGCCAAATAAATCTCGCCATCAGCGAACACCACCGGTAAGGCTGCTGCCAATTGCGCCACGCCGCTTTCATCATCCCACTGGATATTATTGTCTTGTGCAAACAAAGCCGTTAGTCGATAAAGTGCACCTGAATCCAAATAATCCATACCCAACGCCTGCGCAACCTTGGCTGCAATCGTGCCTTTTCCGGAAGCACTTGGCCCATCCAAAGTGATGACATTGACACAAATTGTCATATAAAACGTCCTTTTTATTGGTTATGATGAGAAAACAAACATTGTAACCTTATCTTTATTGTAAAGCTCAAGTATCATCTATTGAATACTGGCATCCTCAATGCCATGCTTGATTCTATGCCAATGGCACGCCTTTTCTAAATGACCAGCACGAGTCATTTGCAACAACAAAGCTGAGAAACACATGAAAAACTTTATTTTTTTACCCGAACAACACATTCAAGACAGCACCATCGACTTACCTGGCTCTAAAAGCATTAGCAATCGGGTATTGTTATTGGCTGCCTTATCTGACAACACATGCCATATTCGATCGCTGTTAAAGTCAGATGATACCCACTATATGCTAGAAGCTTTAAAACAATTGGGCGTGGATTTAGACGACAGCGACCACAGCAATATTCGCATGACAGGCTGTAACAAAGCCTTCCCCAATCAAAATGCACAATTGTTTTTAGGCAATGCTGGCACTGCCTTTCGACCGTTAACGGCTGCACTGGCGTTGATGCTTGGTCATTACGAGCTATCGGGTGTTGAGCGCATGCATGAGCGTCCCATTAATGACTTGGTCAGCGCATTAAAAGAGGCAGGCGCTCAAATAGAGTTTTTAGGCGCACCCGGCTACCCTCCTTTAAAAATCACACCTTTTCAAGCCAATCAAAAACGCATCATTAGCGTTAAAGGCAATGTTTCTAGTCAGTTTTTAACGGCTTTACTCATGGCGCTACCTTTAACCAATGAAGCTTATACGATCAAAATCGAGGGAGAATTAATCTCCAAACCTTATATCGACATTACATTGAATTTATTGGCAAAATTTGGCATCGTAGTGAAAAACAATCAGTACCAATCATTCGAGATCCCAGCAAACACCAGCTACCTAGCACCACACAGCATTGATGTCGAAGGCGATGCCTCCAGTGCCTCTTATTTTCTTGCAGCAGGACTGTTGTCGGGTCAAAGAATACGGGTTCAAGGCATTGGCAAAAATAGCATCCAAGGCGACATTCAATTTGCACATGCACTGGAAAGCATGGGAGCCCATTTAACTTGGGGAGACAATTACATTGAAGCCTCTCGTCTTCCTGGGCAGGCCATTCAAGCATTTGATATTGACGCCAATCATATCCCGGATGCAGCCATGACTCTGGCGATTATTGCTTTGGCAACAGACAAACCTTGTTTCATTCGCAATATTGCCAGCTGGCGCGTTAAAGAAACAGATCGTTTAAATGCCATGTCTACCGAACTTAGAAAATTGGGGGTTGATGTACTTGAAGGTGAAGACTACATTCGCATTCACAAACAACAGCCTTTAAAACGCAATGTTAAAATTGATACTTATGATGACCATCGCATGGCCATGTGTTTTTCATTGGTAAGCTTATTGGATACCCCGATTATCATCAACGAGCCTGAATGCGTTGGCAAAACGTTCCCTGAGTACTTTTCAGTTTTCGCCAATCTTAGTACCAAGTGAATCAAACCATCTCAGGCAATCTGTATTTCACAAATACTTAGGCAGCCTGAATGGCTAGTTCATCACTTACATGGCTACCATGTACTTCTGTATCTACATAAAAATTAGCATTGCAAAGTTTTTGGTGGCATAAAAATCATTTACATAAGCTTTTGAAACATCATGAGATTACAATATCTCAATAAAAAAGAGTAAGATCAGCACAGATAGGCTGCCTTACTCTTTTAACACCTCTATTCCATCATTTCATTCAAATAAAAATCTGCATTGGCCAGCGATTAATCACCTCACTCCAAACGCTCGCCATGTGAACTAATATCCAAGCCTTGTCGCTCTTCATCAGCATCCACGCGCAATCCAATGGTTTTATCGATTATTTTCAAAATAACAAAACTGATTAGCGCACTGTAAACGACCGTAATCAGCACCCCAACCACTTGCACACCAATACTGGCACTCATGTCACTTAAGTTACTGCTAAAGAAAACCGCTGTTAATAATGCACCAACCATGCCACCAACACCATGAATGCCAAATGCGTCCAAAGTATCATCGTACTTCAACCAAAACTTAAGTTGGGTTACTGCAAAAAAACAAACGACAGGTGTTAATATACCAATGGCCAGCGCACCTTTTGGGCCAACAAAACCAGCAGCCGGCGTGATGCCAACCAAGCCAGCAACGGCACCAGAAGCAAAGCCCAAAGCCGATGGCTTGTGTCTTGATATTTTCTCACATAACATCCATGCCAAGGCGCCCATGGCTGCAGCAATTTGTGTGTTTAACATCGCCATGCCAGCAATAGCATTGGCTGAAAAAGTAGAACCTGCATTAAATCCAAACCAGCCAACCCACAGCATTGCCGTACCAATTAATGTCAAAGACAGATTTGCAGGTGCCAAAGATTCCTTGCCATAGCCCAAACGTCGCCCCAATAGCAATGCGCCAACCAATCCAGCAACGCCAGCATTAATGTGCACGACCGTACCACCAGCAAAATCCAGAACACCATGATCTGCCAACCAACCGCCCTCAGCCCAAACCCAATGCGCCGTTGGTGCATAGACCAATAATAACCATACACCCACAAACCAAAGTAAAGCAGAGAATTTTATTCTCTCAGCAAATGATCCTGTAATAATGGCAGCACTAATGATAGCAAAAGCCATTTGAAAAACCATAAAAACAGATTCAGGAATACTGGACGCCCCAGGGTAAATCGTTAATGTTTGATTCTCTTGCCACACATTAAGACCATTGAGCATAAAACGGCCCATACCACCAAGAAAAGCATTTCCTGGCGTGAACGCAATACTGTATCCAATCACGACCCACAAAATGGCCACCAAAGCTGCAACAGCAAAGCTTTGTAACATTGTCGCTAAGATATTTTTCT
>JASLBZ010000146.1 GCA_030146285.1 Neisseriaceae bacterium
TGGCAATTAACGGTGTTGTTTACCTTGGGTACGTTTTTGATGCGCAGTGCAGGTTGCGTGATTAACGACTATTCCGATCGTGATTTTGACCATTTGGTTGAACGCACGAAAAATCGCCCATTTGCTCGTGGTGCGGTTACTGAAAAAGAAGCGCTAATTCTGACTGCTGTGTTGTGTTTTATCGCTGCATTGTGTTTGTTGCCCATGAATACCATGACCAAGCTAATGAGTTTGCCTGCTTTGTTTTTGGCACTGACATACCCCAAACTAAAACGCTTTTTTCCCATTCCTCAGTTGTATTTGGGCTTGGCATTCTCATTTGGGATACCCATGGCATTTACAGCTGAAACAGGTACTTTGCCTTGGTTGGCTTTGTTGATTTATGTCGCCAATATTTTTTGGACTTTGGGGTATGATACGATTTATGCCATGAGTGACAAAGAAGACGACATTCGATTGAATATTCAATCTTCTGCCAAAACCTTTGGGCGATATGATGTTTTGGCCAGCATGTTAAGCCATTTGGTGTTTTGGTTACTCATGGGTTGGGTTGGTTTTGTCATTGATGCCGCATGGCCATATTGGATTGCAATGTTGATTGCAGGTGTTTTATTGATGCAGCAGTATTTTGCTATTCGTTCTCGAGATCGGTGGGTGTGCTTACAACAGTTTGTAAACAACAATCATGTTGGCATGGTGCTGGCGCTTGGGTTATTGATTCAATATTGGTTTTAATCCAAAAGTGGGGTAAAACCAAATTATTTTATTTTCATATTCTTGATAAATTCATGCATTGGACAAACACAAAATTTGTGGTTAAATGCACAGTGTAATTGTTTAAAAACAGTATCAGGCGTAAAATCACGCCCTTGATTTGTATTGAAAAGAGAAGCGAGTATGAGCCTGATAGGCGATATATTACCAGAGCAAAACATCATTTTAGATTTGGATGTTAGCAGCAAAAAACGCATTTTTGAACAAGTTGGTTTGTTATTGGAAAATCACAAAGACTTATCACGCGGTGACGTTTTTGAATGTTTATTTGCTCGCGAAAAACTGGGTACAACGGGTTTGGGTCAAGGTGTTGCTATTCCTCATGGTCGCTACCCTGGTTTAAAAGAAGCCATTGGTGTTTTTATTCGCGTTAAAGAACCTGTTTTGTTCGATGCGCCCGATGGTAAGCCCGTATCCTTACTGTTTGCTTTGCTCGTGCCTGAGAATGCTAACAGTGTGCATTTGGAAGTGTTGTCACAATTGGCAGCCAAATTCTCAATCAAATCTGTGCGCGAAGCTTTGTTGTCTGCGACAGAGCCACGGGTTGTGTGGCAAATTCTAACGGACGAAATCTAAATGCCCAGTATCTCAGTTCGACAGCTGTTTCAAGACAATCAAAACAAATTGCAATTGGCTTGGACTGCTGGCACAGCAGGGATAGATAATCGCATTCAAGTAAGTTCAGACAAACCTACTTTTGCCTTGGTTGGGCATTTGAATTTTATTCATCCTAACCAAGTACAAGTGATTGGCACCTCTGAAGTCGAATACTTGAATAAACTGGAAAATGGCGAAGTTCGAGCCAATTTAAATGAACTGTTTGACCGCTCTATAGCGGTCATTATTGTAGCCAACGACTTACCCATCCCGTATTTGTTACGGGATTATTGTCATATGCACAATGTGCCATTGTTAACATCTAAGCATGAAAGTCCATATTTGATGGACGTTTTGCGCTTGTATTTACAACGTGCCTTAGCTGTATCAACGGTGATGCATGGTGTATTTTTGGATGTATTTGAAGTTGGCGTACTCATCATGGGCCAATCTGGCTTGGGCAAAAGTGAGTTGGCACTGGAGTTATTGTCTCGTGGCCATGGTTTGGTTGCCGATGATGCCGTTGAGTTGTATCGAGTTGGGCCTGAATTCATTGAAGGGCGTTGTCCGAAAATGCTGCGGGACTTTTTAGAAGTTCGTGGTCTGGGGATTCTGAATATTAGGTCTATTTATGGTGAGACGGCCATTCGACCTAAAAAACAATTGAAATTAATCATTAATTTGGTTTATGCGGATGACAACTACATGCAAAGCATTGATCGCTTAAGCATTCAAGCTGAGACACATGCTGTGTTGGATGTGCCCATTCGCAAGGTGAGTATTCCTGTGGCAGCAGGACGTAACTTAGCGGTGTTGGTTGAGGCTGCCGTTCGCAACTACATTTTGCAATTGCGTGGTTTTGACAGCACAAAAGAATTTATTGATCGACATACAGCGATGCTCAAAGAGGACAATAACAATTATGCGAGTAACACTGATTAGTGGTTTATCTGGCTCAGGAAAGTCAATTGCTTTAAGGCTATTGGAAGACCAAGGTTTTTTGTGTGTTGATAATTTACCGATAGCATTGTTGCCTAGCTTGATTGATTTGTATTGCCAAAATACGGAAGTCACCAAATTGGGCATCAGCGTGGACGTCCGTTCAACCCGAGAGCCTGAAACGCTATTAGAAACGCTTGAGAACATTAAGCATTTGGTTGAGCGCATTGATATTTTGTTTTTGGCCGCGAACAATGAAGTATTATTAAAACGTTTCTCCGAGACGCGTCGCAGTCACCCATTGGTGAATGAAGAAGCCACTTTGGCAGAGGCCTTGAAAAAAGAGCGTCAGCTGCTTGAGCCGATTAAAGAAGTGGCTTACAACGTTGATACCTCAATGATGACAGCACCGGCACTGCGATACTTTGTTCGGCAATGGTTGGATTTGCCAGCGGCACCTTTGTATGTGGTATTTGAATCTTTTGGTTTTAAGCATGGTTTGCCAGAGGACGTGGATTTTGTTTTTGATGTCAGAAGTTTGCCCAATCCTTTTTATGTGACCCACTTGCGTCCATTTACGGGTTTGGATGCGCCCATTCAAGAATTTTTTGCCGAAAATGACCAGGTTGCCAACATGATTGATGATATTGGTGGTTTTTTACAAAAATGGTTGCCAAATATCGAGCGTGAAATGCGCAGTTATATTACAATTGGCATTGGTTGTACTGGTGGGCAGCACCGTTCTGTTTATATTGCTGAAGCTTTGGCAGCTCGTTTTGGCGACTGTTACCAAACTTTGGTTCGTCATCGCCAATTAGCGCAAGCGCAATTAGAGCAATCGTTGCACATCTCTTGTAAAGATTAATTCCCTAGAAAGTAGTTTATGGCCATTCAATGGTATCCCGGGCACATGCATAAAGCCAAAAAGGCAATTATGGATCGGCTCAAAAATATTGATATGGTGATTGAAGTGCTAGACGCACGTTTACCGGGTTCGAGTGCGAATCCGTTGTTAAAGCAATTATCACAAACCAAGCCCAAGTTAAAAATCTTAAACAAACAAGATTTGGCTGACCCTAAAGTCACTGACGCTTGGTTACAATATTATTCGAATCAGCATGAAACCAATGCGATTGCACTGGATGCATCAGATAAACAAGCAACACAAAAACTCATTAAAGCCTGTCGAGATTTATTGCCACAGCGAGGCGGATTGGCAAAGCCATTGCGCGTTTTGATTTGTGGTATTCCCAATGTTGGTAAATCTACATTGATTAACAGTATTTTGGGCAAAAAAACGGCCAAAACAGGCAATGAGCCGGGCATTACCAAAGCAGAGCAACGTTTATTTTTAGAAGATGATTTTTGGCTGTATGACACACCTGGTATGTTGTGGCCTAAAATCATTGTGGAAGAAAGTGGCTACAATTTGGCCGCCAGTGGCGCAGTGGGTCGAAACGCCATGGATGAAGAAGAAGTAGCCATGGAATTGCTTGAGTATTTGATGAAGCATTACCATGAAGAGTTGTTAAGCCGTTTTAAATTGCAAGATGATGCTGAAGACGCTTGGCAAGCTGAAGATTACTTAAAGGCTATTGCCAAAAAGCGTGGCGCTGTATTGCCTGGTAAGCGTGTTGACTACCAAAAAGCTTCTGAGATGATTTTAACCGATTTTCGTGATGGTATGATTGGCAAAATCACATTGGAAACACCACGTCAGTGGGATAATTGGTTGGATATTGGCAAAAAACGTGAAGCCGCATTGCAAGCAGATCGTGAAATTCGATTTCCGAAAAAAAAGAAATAAAACATGATTTTGATGGCAGAAAGTTTGATTGAGGCTGCATTGTTAACCCAAGGTGAGCCTCTAACAGATAAGCATTTGCGTCAATTGTTTGACCCTGCATTGTCACAAGACAAATTGATGGATGTCTTGGACTCTTTAAAAATACGCTGGCAAGACAGGGCGATGACTTTGGTGAAAACACCTGAAGGTTGGCGTTTTCGCTTAGAAGCTCAAGCCATGGTGATGCTCAGTGAGATTCATGACAACAAAGCACCGCGTTATTCGCGTGCCGTCATGGAAACATTGGCCATTATTGTTTACCAGCAACCTGTTACTCGAGGCGATATCGAGGCCATTCGTGGTGTGAGCGTCTCCAGTCACATTATTCAAACCTTGCAAGAGCGAGGTTGGATCCAGAGTGTGGGACAGCGAGAAAGTTTGGGGCGGCCAACCTTATGGGCAACCACAGAACAATTCTTGGCTGATTTACAGCTGGATTCTTTGCATGATTTACCCCCGTTAACCGAGCTAGGCGAATTGATTGTGCCTAGCAATATTAATCCTGCCGCTGAAAATGTCGCAGAAGAACCTCAAGCCACGGCTTGATGTTAGGAGTTAAAATGAAAACAAAAGTAACCAAACGCGCCTTTCGTGATGGTGTTTCTAGCACCAAAAAGAAACCTGTACGCAATGTAAAAACTGGCGAGACGAAAAAAAGCATCACTGGAGCAGCTGAAGCAAAACCAGTGAAGGCAAAAGAGCGTGTGGCACCGGCCAAACGCTTGGTTGTGCGCAGACACAATCAAGAAGTCTTGTCAAAATCTCGCGAATTGCGTGATCGCCGCGCGGACATGAGCAGCATTGAACCTGTTCGTTTGCAAAAAGCTTTGTCTGCTTCGGGCATTGGCTCACGTCGTGAGATGGAGCAATGGATTACCCAAGGCATGGTTAAAATCAATGGCAAAGTTGCACAACTGGGTGAAAAAGTTGCACCGACGGACCACGTTGAAGTGCGTGGCAAACACATTAAACTTAAATGGGCCGACCGCTTACCGCGCATTTTGTTGTATTACAAACAAGAAGGTGAAATTGTGAGTCGCGATGACCCACAAGGTCGTGTAACGATTTTTGATCGTTTGCCACAAGCGAGTAACAGTCGCTGGGTTGCGATTGGTCGTTTGGACGTGAATACCAGTGGTTTGTTGATTTTGACCACTTCTGGTGAGTTGGTAAACCGTTTTGCCCATCCAAGCTTTGAAGTGGAGCGCCATTACGCTGTTCGTGTATTGGGTGATGAACTGACTGAAGATCAACGTGAAATGCTATTGGGTGGCATTCAATTGGAAGATGGCTTGGCTAAATTTGAGCGCATGTCAATCCAAGGTGGTGAAGGTGCTAACCGTTGGTATGAAGTGGTGATCAAAGAAGGTCGTAACCGTGAAGTGCGTCGTATGTTTGAACACATTGGCTTAACGGTGAGTCGCTTGGTGCGCATTGGCTTTGGTCCAGTGGCATTGCCAAGTCGATTAAAACGTGGCCAATTCTATGAGTTGGCTGAAATTGAAGTAGGTCATGTGATGCGTTGGGCTGGCTTAGGCGTGCCAGGCGATCGTTATTAATGAGCATATGATTTACAAAAAACCAGTCGATATGACTGGTTTTTTATTTTGTATTTCAAGTATGGAATAACACGATAAGACTAAACTATTCTGAAGAGGGTGTATTTTAAATAGATTTTTGAAAATAAATTTGTCATTGATATTCCAATCTAAGACAATAAGATGTCGCCTATTGTTTGTATTTTGATTAAGACTTAAATATTCAACATTGAGGAAGAGCCAATGAGTTTTACTGAAAATGGTTTTGAAATTTGTCGAGGATTTTTAGATGATCAGGCAATTCAAAATATGATTGCTGAAATCAGTGATTCTGATTTTTGTAAGGGGCAACATGGAATCCGCCATGCAGAGAAAAAATTAACATTGGTTAAAAAATGGGTTGAATCTGATTTTTTATTGAAAAAAGCAGGTAACTATCTGGATTCGGTGCCAAAAATGGTACGTGTCATTGTGTTTGATAAAACTCCGGATAAAAATTGGTCAGTGACTTGGCATCAAGATAAGACCATTTGCGTGAGTGAGAAAAAAGATATCGCGGGTTGGGGACCTTGGACTTTAAAAGAGGCGGTACAGCATGTTCAACCAGCAGTGGAAGTGTTAGAAAGAATGGTGACATTGCGCATTCATCTGGATGATGCGACTGAAGAAAATGGCTGTTTAAAAGTCATACCCAAGAGTCATCAGTTTGGTATATTGGATACGTGCCAACAAGAAAATATGATTCAAAACCATCCGCATCATCTTTGCTTGGCCAAAGCGGGTGATTTATTGGTCATGCGACCGCTGTTGCTGCATTCATCCAGTAAAGGCATCTCACCCAGACATCGACGTATTGTTCATGTAGAGTACAGTGACTTTCCCTTGCCAATGGGGATGAAATGGATATAGAAATGATTGCCCAATCAGGCATCTGCGCCGTCAATAGGTGACGTCATTCATAATCAAGATTGGGCTAGCAATCATTCTGATGGCTTATGTTTTTGGGTTGGCATCTTCATCTAAAGATTGAAGGTAACGCAATTTTTCAGCAATTTTGATTTCCAAGCCACGCTCCACAGGCTGATACCAACGGGGCGCTTGAATGCCCTCCGGTAAATAAGACTCGCCAGCAGCATAAGCGTTGGGCTCATCATGGGCATAACGGTATTCCTTGCCATGGCCTAGCTCCTTCATGAGTTTGGTGGGGGCGTTGCGCAAATGGACAGGTACAGGGCGAGAGATGTCTTGGTTAACAAAGGCTTTGGCTTGATTGTAAGCCATGTAGCCAGCATTGCTTTTGGCTGCGCTAGCCAGGTATAGCACAGCTTGTGCCAATGCCAATTCACCTTCGGGAGAGCCTAATCGCTCAAATGTTGTCGCAGCATCGTTGGCAATTTGTAGCGCTCTTGGGTCTGCTAAGCCAATGTCTTCCCAAGCCATGCGCACAATTCTTCTGGCCAAATATCTGGCATCGGCACCGCCATCTATCATGCGGCAAAACCAATAAAGCGCAGCATCAGGATGTGAGCCACGAACGGATTTGTGTAAAGCTGAAATCTGGTCATAAAAGGCATCACCGCTTTTATCAAAACGGCGAATTTGTGTGCCCAAAATGTTTTTCAAAAACGCAGCATCAATTTGTAAATTGTTCTCAGATTGGGCAGCGCTCAATACTTGTTCTAAGGTGTTAAGTAGGCGTCTGGCATCGCCATCGGCAACATCAATCAGGATTTCTCGCGCTTTGTCATCGATTGACAATGCTTGGTATTCAGGCAGGCTACAAGCCTTGTTGATTAATTGGTTTAAATCAACATTTTTTAAAGACTCTAAAGTATAAACCGTTGCGCGACTGAGTAAGGCTGGATTGACTTCAAACGATGGATTTTCTGTGGTCGCACCAATAAAAGTGAGCAGTCCATTTTCAACATAAGGCAAAAAAGCATCTTGTTGGGATTTGTTAAAGCGATGGACTTCATCAACAAACAAAATGGTTGATTTGCCTTGGTGTAACGCCAATTGTGCTTGTTCTACGGCGCTGCGAATGTCTTTGATGCCACTAAATACGGCAGACAAGGGAATGAATTGGGCGTTGAAGCTTTGTGCCAGAATGCGTGCCAATGTCGTTTTACCCACACCTGGAGGGCCCCACAATAGCATTGAGTGTGGTTTTTGATTGCTAATTGCTCGTTGTAATGGTTTGCCAAGGCCAACTAAGTGCTGCTGTCCAATTATTTCAGACAAAGTTTGGGGACGTAAGCGCTCTGGCAAAGGTGCTGTGGGTTCTTGGTTAAACAAATCAATACTCATGGATGCCGTTCATTGTAGAGAAATTGGGGAATGCCAAATTGTATCAAAATTTTGCATGCGCTTACTTTTTAATGTGCTTTGTCACAAAAAGACAGAATTGGGCTGCACGAATGCGATTAGATAGGCTAGACTAGGGGTCAGTTAAAATCAATCAAAACATGTTTAAGAAATAGACGCTATGAAATACATTAGTACACGTGGTGAAACCGCGCATAAAAAATTTACTGAAGTTTTGTTAATGGGTTTGGCTCCGGATGGCGGCCTAATGATGCCAGAAGAATACCCTCAAATTGATGAGCAAACTTTGGCACAATGGCGAGAGCTTAGTTATGCTGATTTGGCTTTTGAAATCATGTCCTTGTTTGTCGATGACATTCCAGCTCAAGATTTGCGCAGCATTGTAAACAAAACCTACACACAAGATGTGTTTGGCAGTGCTGATATTACGCCGGTTCGCACATTAAGTGATGGCTTGAAAGTGCAAGCACTGTCTAATGGGCCTACTTTGGCATTCAAAGACATGGCGATGCAATTTTTAGGCAATGTTTTTGAGTACGTCTTAAAGCGCGATAACAAACAATTGAATATTTTGGGTGCCACCAGTGGTGATACTGGCTCAGCTGCGGAATATGCCATGCGTGGCAAAGACAACATCAATGTATTTATGTTGTCACCTTTGGGTAAAATGAGTGCATTTCAGCGTGCGCAAATGTACAGTTTAACCGATAAGAATATTTTTAATATTGCGGTTGAAGGCGTATTTGATGATTGCCAAGACATTGTCAAAGCCGCGCAAGCTGATGCCCATTTTAAACATGAACAAAATATCGGCACGGTTAATTCCATTAACTGGGCGCGTGTGGTTGCACAAGTGGTGTATTACTTCCAAGGTTATTTCTTGGCAACGCACACCAATGAAGAAAAAGTAAGCTTCTGTGTACCAAGTGGTAACTTTGGCAATGTGTGTGCTGGCCATGTGGCTCGTAAAATGGGCTTGCCAATTCACCGTTTGATTGTGGCGACCAATGAAAATGATGTGTTGGATGAATTTTTCCATACTGGTGCTTACCGTCCAAGAACACCAGAAAATACCGTGATTACATCAAGCCCTTCGATGGACATTTCTAAGGCATCCAATTTTGAGCGTTTCATTTTCGATTTGGTAGACAGAGATGCTGATCAAGTCAAAGCCTTGTGGGCTGAAGTTGGTGCAGGAATTGGTTTTGATTTACACTTTATGTTAGAAACTATCCAACACCGTTACGGTTTTGTATCTGGAAAAAGCACCCATGCAGATCGTTTGAATACCATTCGTGATGTGTACTTAGCAGGGGATGGTTTTGTTGATCCGCATACCGCTGACGGCATTAAAGTGGCTCGCGAAGTGCGTGAAGTGGGTGAAAAAATTGTGTGTTTGGAAACGGCTCTGGCCACCAAGTTTGATGTAATTGTACATGAGGCTTTGGGTGCCGATGTTCAAATCCCACGCCCAGAGAATTTAAATGATTTAGAATCTCGCACACAATATGTCACTGAATTGGCCAACAATGTGGATGTGATTAAGGTGTTTATTAAAGAAAAATTAGCTCAGTAACAGCGTTTTAAATGTTGATAGGCTGCCTTTTTGGCAGCCTTTTTCTATGGCTTTTTACTATTGATTTGGATGGTATTTTATAAAAAAATCATAATTTAAATTGAGTTGAACAGCGAGTTGTGATGAATAAAGGTGCTAAGATTGGTAATACTATTGATAGGTGATTAGTAAATTTTTTTTATTTGTTTCGAATGTTTTGGTGGTGTGAGCTGGGGGGGCTTAATGTTCTGTTTTTTTAGGCAACAACCGTTGGACTAATGAAACAAAACGACTCTAATCAAGAACATTGAGGATAATTATGTTCGTTAGTCAAGAATACTACAG
>JASLBZ010000152.1 GCA_030146285.1 Neisseriaceae bacterium
GTTCATGCCACCATGATTCGTCGTGAAGGTGAATTGTTTTGTTTGGAATTTCATGGTGATACCGAAACCGTGTACGAATTGTTAGAGCGTACAGGCAGTTTGCCTTTGCCACCTTATATTGAGCGTAGCGCCGAAGAAGATGATGATGAGCGTTATCAAACCGTTTATGCTGAGCATGAGGGCGCTGTGGCCGCGCCTACAGCAGGTTTACACTTTACAGAAGATTTGTTACAAGAAATCCAAGACAAAGGCGTGAATTTGGCGCATGTGACGTTGCACGTGGGCGCAGGCACATTCCAACCGGTTCGAGTGGATAAGATTGAAGAGCACGTCATGCACAGCGAGTGGTTTGATGTGCCAGAGCAAACCGTTCGCTTAATTGAAGAAGCACATGCTAATGGTAAACGGGTGTGGGCTGTGGGCACAACGAGTATGCGAGCCTTAGAGTCAGCTGCACGCGATGGCGTTTTAAAAGCAGGGCAAGGCGACACCAATATCTTTATTACTCCAGGCTACCAATTCAATGTGATTGATTGCTTAATCACCAATTTTCATTTGCCCAAATCAACCTTAATGATGTTGGTTAGTGCATTTGCAGGTACGCAATATATTAAAGACATCTACCAGCATGCAATTAAAAACGAATACCGTTTCTTTAGTTATGGTGATGCAATGGTGTTGGAGCGCAAAGCCACTGTTTAGCATGGTGATCAGCCAGAATAAAAAATCCCGCGATGCGGGATTTTTTGTGGTTGCTTGTTACTTCTTGATGTGAACGGGAATGGTGTATACCGTATTGTGATCGATGATTTGGCGTTTGGCATCAAGATGCTTGGGCTCAGCTTGGTTATCATTGCTCCAAACCGAAAAATCGTCATCGTTAATTACTGCCAATGTTTTGTCATTCAATAACCACATGCCTTCAAATTTATCATGTGGGTAATTCAGGCTTTTCACCAAGTCAGCAACCAATTTTTTGGGCGCTGTGCGAATACCCAATTTGGTAAATTCATCCCAGCTGTGGTTTAAACGGTATTGTTCTAATGTTTGTCCATCAATCAATAAGCCCAATTGAGCATCTTGTTTAAAGTGACCATTGTCTTTGATGCTGTTTAAATCGGTGGCTTGGCTCAAATCAATTTGATACACATGTTTCATGGCTTTGGGATTTTGCAATGCAAATTGACCATCACGCTCAATCACCAAAAATTGATTGGCACTTAATGCCAATAAGCCCGAGTTAGCGTTTTCAGCAATTTCTTGTGGGTACAAATACTGTTTGGTCTTACCCGTTTTCAGGTCAATGGTGACAATGCGGGTTAAGTCTGATTTTTGTGCGGCTTTGTTTGGGTTGGATAAAGCAGATTGCATAATACCAACCAATGTACTTTCGTCTGGTGTGATGGCCAAGCCTTCCATGCCACGGTTCGGGCGGCGATTGGCAAACTCGGCTGGCAGATTGTGTTGGGTGCGTGCATCCGTTTCAAATGGATTGATACGACCAATTTCAACACCTTGTGCATTAAAATGCACTATGTGCGGCCCATATTCATCACTAATCCAGAAGCTGCCATCTTTCAGGGCTACCAAGCCTTCACTGTCTAAACCATAAGCTTCGTAGCGAATGGGGTTGGTTTTGGGATCAAAAGCTTGTTTCGGATTCTGGGTGATGACAGTACCGTCCAGGTTGTAAGGTACTTCCAAAGTGCCGCCGATGCCAGATGGGTTGGGTAAGCCAGTAATTTTTTTACCGCTAGGATCTTTAAGCGCAATGGTTTTAACCAAGCGAATTTTTTGTTGCGCATCAAATTCAAATAAACCAATGCTGGGTGTGAACTCAGGCACAGGAAAAATCTTACCTTTGCCATGTTTGCCTTTGGTGTCCAAATTGGGGCCACGGTCTGTCAGGGCATAAAATTGCTTGGGATTGCTGGGGTGTTTGGCTGCATCAGAGCCAAAGCCACCAAAATTAATTTGCACCGCTTCACCTTCAGGTGTATTGATGGTTGCCAAGGGTTGATAAGGCAATTCTTGGGCCTGTGGTGATTTGGCATGAGCCGAAAAACCAAAAGCACAAGACAATAAAAGAGGCAAGACAGACAATGTTGTACGCATGATATGGTTAATCTTTGTTATGAAATTGCGTGCGATTGTAAATATGAAATGTGACTGAATGATGACGGTATTGGCAATCAAAAAGCACCAAAATAACATGTATTTCAAAGGGTGTTTTTTTAAATCAGCCAAAATGAAGCCCCATCTGGAGTGGGGCTAGTGAAGGGGTATGCCAAGCAATTAATTTAATAAACTATCGGGAATTGGGCAAGTTGGAATAGGGGTAATTTTGTGCTGCATGGCATTGTGTAAACGTGTATAAATGGCCAATACTTCACGTTCTCGCTCAGTAAAATGGCTGGTATCTGGGTTTTTCGGCAATGCCATTGCCCATTCGAGTTCTGGGTAACTGGCACCCATTTGTGCTTCATCGGTTCTTTCTTCATCCCATAGGCCATCTGTTGGTACAGCTGTTTGAATCGAATCGATGATGTTCAATGCTTTTGCCAAAGCAAAAACTTGGGTTTTGGTTAAATTGGCAATGGGACTGATGTCGACACCGCCATCACCATATTTGGTAAAAAAGCCCACACCAAAATCTTCTATTTTATTGCCAGTACCTGTCACCAGTAATTTGTTGATTTGACCGTAGTAATACAAAGTCACCATGCGTAAGCGTGAGCGTGCATTGGCAAAAGCCAATTTTTCAATGTCTGAAAACACAGTATTGTCTGATACAGTATTTTCAAAGGATTCAAATGTGGGGGTTAAAT
>JASLBZ010000034.1 GCA_030146285.1 Neisseriaceae bacterium
CCTTTGAATTTACCCAATAATGTTTGGCAAGATTTGGCCAATAAAGTCGTATCCACACCCACAGCAACAAAATTAAAACCCATATCAATGAAAGCCTGTGCTTGTGTGGTATCTGCGTATAAAATTCCTGCTGCCTTGCCCGCCGCACGAACGGTTTTAACTGCTTTTTCAATCGCAGCTTGAACTTCTGGATGCATCGGATTGCCTCGGTGCCCCATAGCGGCGCACAAATCAGCAGGACCAATAAACACACCATCAACCCCATCAACCGCCACAATCTCAGTCAAATTTGCTAAGCCTGCTAAATTTTCAACCTGTACTAATAAGCACATTTCTTGATTGGCTTGATTCAAATAATCATCCACACTGTTCCACAATGAAGCCCTTGCCAAAGCACTGCCCACACCACGGACACCTTCAGGAGGATAACGCATAGCATCAACCAAACCTTGCGCCTGCTTAGCACTTTCCACCATGGGCACCAATAACGTTTGTACACCAACATCCAATAATTGCTTAATTAAAACTGCATCACCAACAGGCGGTCTGACTACAGGGAAAGAGCTGCCTTGCATTTGATAAGGGGCAATGGCTTGCAGTTGTTGCAAAACCGTTGTGACATTGTTCGGTGCGTGTTCTGCATCAATTAATAACCAGTCAAACCCAACGGTGGCAATCAACTCAGCACTGTAGCTATTGGCCAAACCAAGCCACATGCCAATTTGGGTTTTATTTGTTTTCAAGGCTGCCTTAAAGGCATTGGGGGCAATTTTCGCCATCGAAATTCCTTATTTAAAATGACAAGCAATAGCGCCTAAATCACCATAATCAACATGGAAGGTATCGCCTGCACTGGCAGCAACCGGACGGGTAAATGACCCCCCCAAAATCACTTGACCTGGCTCTAATGTAACACCATGTGGGTGCAATTTATTCGCTAACCATGCCACGCCTTTGGCAGGATGATTCAATACTGCGGCAGAGACACCTGATTCTTCAATCACACCATTTCGATACAAGACAGCACTGACTTTACGCAAATCAAAATCGTTGGGGCGAATCGCACGGCCACCCATCACCACACCTGCATTGGCTGCATTATCCGAAATGGTATCAAAAACTTTGCGGGTGACTTTGGTTTCAGGATCGACTTGGTGAATACGCGCATCAATGATTTCCAATGCAGGAATCACCCACTCGGTTGCTTCTAATACATCAAAAATCGTGCAATTAGGACCAGACAAAGGCTTGCCCAAAATAAAGGCCAATTCGACTTCCACACGCGGTACGATAAAACGGCTCATGGGAATCTCACTGCCTTCTTCAAAAAACATATCATCCAATAAGGCACCATAATCAGGCTCTGTAATATTGGAAGAAACTTGCATGGCACGAGAAGTTAAACCAATTTTATGGCCTTTTAAAGTGCGACCCTCGGCAATTTTCATTTGAACCCAAGCCTTTTGAATGGCATAGGCATCATCAATATCAATATCTGGCTGACTTAATGAAAATTGTTTTAATTGACTGCCATTTTTTTCTGCTTGATTTAACTGCATGGCTAAATCTTGAATAATATGGGGTGCTAACATAGCGGTTGTCTTTCTTGTCGTTATTATTGGCGCATTAATGTTGATTGGCATTTAAAAAAGCATGGATATTGTTTTTTTTGTAAGTGAGTACCGGATGGATTTCTTGCATTTCAAATGAAATGGCCAACAAACGCTTGGCTTGTAATGGAGAGAAATACTGCTCAATTACCCCAAACAATTGATCACACACTTTTTTGCGCGTGACTTCATCCCGACCACTGCCAACTTTTAGCAAGATATGGATAAAAGCATAATCATGCTTCGCATCTGCAATGCGATAGTTATCCATGCGAATAGCACGGCTGCGAATACCACCCAAAGGAAATACGCCGCTATCCCCTAGACATTGGTGCACTTGTTCAAAAAAAGCATCAAAATTAATGTCTTCAGCTAAATTGGCTGAATATTCAACGATAAAATGGGGCATATTTGCTCCTAAAGCTTACCCAGATATCTGGGCAAGCTTCTTTTAAATTAATCTAATGGAAAAATTGCGTTAATCTGGCCTGTGCCAGAGCTGGCAAACAGATCAGTGACCACTTCAACCTTACCTTGGTATTGATCCCATCCAACTACGCCTAATAGCATGGCAGTGTCGTGCATCATACCTTCACCAAAACAATGGTTTGCATAATCAGGCAACATGGCACAAAACTCTTTCCACATACCGTTTTCCCACATTTCAACCACACGAATATCCATTTGACGATCAAATTCACGGGTATAGGTATTCATTCCTTGAGAGGCGATGCGGTCCCAAATAAATCGGTGTGACAATGAACCACTGGCCAATACGGCAACTTTGCCATCGTATTCTTTAATTGCTTCAACCACAGCTTCACCCAGTTTTTTACTGTCTTCTAATTCATGTGAAGTACAAAAAGCCGAAATAGAAATCACTTTGAATTTCTTGTCTTCATTCATGTAACGCATCGGCACCAAAGTACCGTATTCCATGGTCAAACTCTCAATTTCATGCGACATGGCACGTACACCTTTGTCACACGCTTTTTGGGCAATTAAGCGACCCAGTTCTGGATTGCCTTCATACTCATAGCTCATGTTTTTAATAAAGTGAGGCAGCTCATTACTGGTATAAATCCCCGCAAAGCGGTCGTTACAATTAATATGAAAGCCACTATTAACCAACCAATGGGTATCAAACACAATAATGGTATCAACATCCATTTCACGACAACGGCGAGAAATTTCTTTGTGTCCATCAATTGCCGCTTGGCGACAACCGTGGTTTTCACCTGGTAGCTCTGATAAATACATCGATGGCACATGCGTAATTTTGGCAGCCAATGCTATTTGACCCATCTTATTTCTCCTAAAACAATATTTTAATTTTTTGGTTTTGTATTGTTAGCCACTGAGCAGTGAATAACGATGCTCAGTGGCAATTGGTTTATACGCCCCAGCGTGGAATGTGGTGCTCGCCCATTGAGATACAAACGTTTTTCACATCCGTAAAGACTTCAAAACTATACTCACCACCCTCGCGTCCCGTACCCGATTGCTTCACGCCACCAAAGGGTTGACGTAAGTCACGGACATTTTGAGAGTTGATAAAGACCATACCTGCTTCAATTTGTGCGGCTACACGGTGAGCACGCGTTAAGTCCGATGTCCACAAATAAGAAGCCAAGCCGTATTCCACATCGTTGGCTAAACGCACAGCTTCTGCTTCATCCTTGAATTTTATCAAGCAAACCACAGGTCCAAAAATTTCTTCTTGGGCAATGCGCATATTGTTGTTCACATCAGCAAAAACGGTTGGCTGAATAAAGTTACCTTGTGCCAGATGTGCAGGCAAACCAGCAGGACGCTCCAAACCACCGGCTAAAAGCGTTGCACCTTCTTCGATACCAATTTTAATGTAACCCGTTACTTTGTCGTAATGTTGACGTGTAATCATGGCGCCTACTTGGGTATTGAAGTCTTGAGGATCCCCCACGGTAATGCGCTTAGCACGGGCTGCAAACTCAGCCACGAACTGGTCGTAAATGCTTTCTTGAATGAAAATACGAGAGCCCGCAGTACAACGCTCACCATTTAAAGAGAAAATCGTGAACAAAGACGCATCTAAAGCACGCTGCCAATCTGCATCATCAAACACCAATACCGGTGATTTACCACCTAACTCCATTGAATATTTTTTAATACCAGCATTAGACATGATTTGACGACCCGTTGCGGTACCGCCGGTAAACGAAACGGCAGCAATATCAGGGTGGCGCACCAAAGCATCGCCTGCTGTGCGGCCATAACCTTGTACCACGTTAAACACACCCTCTGGCACACCCGCTTCTAATGCCAATCGGCCCAACTCATTCGCTGTCAACGGTGACAATTCAGACATTTTCAGTACTGCTGTATTGCCCAAAGCCAAACATGGCGCTGTTTTCCACGTTGCCGTCATGAACGGCACGTTCCAAGGCGATACCAAACCGCACACACCAACAGGTTGATGCAAGGTGTAGTTCAACATTTGATCATCAACGGGGTAAGTATGACCGTTCATGCGTGTGCACACTTCAGCAAAGAAATTGAAGTTGTGTGATGCGCGTGGAATCAAAACATTGCGGGTTTGGTGAATAGGTAAGCCCGTATCCAATGTTTCTAATTGGGCAATCTTATCCACATTCTCATCAATCAAATCACCAAAAC
>JASLBZ010000230.1 GCA_030146285.1 Neisseriaceae bacterium
GTTGCCTGTGTGGCCAACCATATCACCATTGGCATAATTGCAAATAATCACATCGAATTTGTCATAATTTAAGGCGTCAACAATGTGATCCGTCACGATGGCTGCATTCATTTCAGGCTGCATGTCATAGGTTTTAACATCTGGAGAGGGCACCAAAATACGCTCTTCTAAAGCATAAGGCTCTTCGCGGCCACCACTAAAGAAATACGTTACATGGGGGTATTTTTCGGTTTCGGCAATGCGAAGCTGGCGAAGGCCTAAAGACGCCGCATATTCACCCAAGCCATTGGAAATACTTTGTGGGCTGTACATCACTGGGTTGGTGTATTGTTTGCCGTAGCTGGTGATGCTGGTGAAATTTCCTAATTGAGCGCGGTGTTTTTTTGTAAAGCCAGTAAAATCAGCCAATGTTAAAGCTTGGGTTAATTCACGGGCTCTGTCGGCACGGAAATTCAAAAACAAGATATGGTCGCCATCTTTTAAAGCCGCATCGGGGTTAACAATGGTTGCTTGTACAAACTCATCGTTTTCATCGCGTGCGTAAGCTGCTTCTAAAGCAGAGCAAGCATTGGGTGCACTAAAAGGAGCATCGCCAAACAAGGCATTGTAAGCTGCTTCTACTCGGTCCCAGCGGTTATCGCGGTCCATTGCAAAAAAACGACCCACAATTGAACCAATACTCACTTGTGGATGCTTTGCAATATACGCATCCAAGCGCTCTAAATAAGACTGTGCACTGCGTGGCGGTGTATCACGGCCATCCAAATAAGGGTGAACCACAATGTTTTGAACGCCAGCATGAATTGCTGCGTCCATGGCAGCAAAAATGTGTTCAATGTGGGCGTGAACACCACCATCAGAGAACAAACCTAAGATGTGTAATTGGTTTGTTTCGCCAACATGGAAGGCATCCTGTAACACAGGGTTTGTGGCAAAGCTGCCATCTTCAATGGCCATGTCAATGCGGGTAATGTCTTGTGGTACCACGCGACCTGCACCAATGTTCAAGTGACCGACTTCAGAGTTGCCAAATTGACCAACAGGTAAACCAACCATACGCTCAGAAGCATCAATGGTGCCATAGGCATATTGTGCTTTTAAAGCATCCAAGTGAGGCGTGTTAGCAAGGGCAACAGCATTGTTTTCCGTATCGCTACGGTCACCAAAGCCATCAAGAATTAATAAGACAACGGGTTTTTGAATCGACACTTCTGAACCTTTTTTCGTGTGGTCACTGACATGGGGGCAATCTAAAACGTACTTGGTTTTACCACAAGCCCAATAGATGCGTTAAAATAACCTGAATTATAGACGTTTTTGCTTGTATATTTCAAATATGCCATCATTTAGTTTGCTATAGCGCGGGCATTAGCACATCCAATAGGGTGTCATGTGCTTGAAAACATGGCCAGAGCTGATAAAAATGACAATCAATTTGCTATTTAAGGACACAATATTTTGAATTTAACCAACCACTTTTTAATTGCCATGCCGAATTTAGAGGACATCTTTTTTGCAGGCAGTGTGGTCTATGTGTGTGAACACAACGATGATGGTGCCATGGGTTTGGTTATCAATAAACCATCACCTTTGGTGATGGATCAATTGTTTGATGCAGCAAAACAACCCACACCAGAGCGTTTTGTGAACTCACAAGTTTTGATGGGTGGTCCAGTCCAGATTGATCGTGGTTTTTTGATTCACACCCCGGTTGGCAATTGGCAAAGCAGTCTGATTGTAACCGATCACATTGCGTTAACCACATCACGCGACATTGTTTCTGCGATGCATGACGAAGCCAATGTCAACAGAACATTGGCCACCATTGGGTACGCTAGCTGGACCAAAGACCAATTGGAAACAGAGATTTCCAATAATGACTGGTTGGTGGTCGAAGCCAATGAAAATATTTTGTTTGATTGTCCAGTAGAAGGCCGTTATTTGGCAGCATTGGATTTATTGGGCATTCGTCCTGAGTCATTGATGCCGAAAGCTGGCCATGCTTAATCCTGCACCTTTTGGAACGACTTTGGCATTTGATTTTGGCAAAGCACGCATTGGTGTGGCGCAAGGCGATGCTGAATTGAAGATTTCGCATCCGCTAACAACTGTGTCGGATTTGGAAAACAAAAAACGTTTTGAAACAATTGCACAATTGATTCAAGAATGGCAGCCCAAGCATTTGGTTGTCGGTTTACCAACCTTTATGGATGGCAGCGCGCATGAAATGACATCATTAAGCCGAAAATTTGCCAATCGTTTGCATGGTCGTTTTCATTTGCCTGTGTATTTGGTGGATGAGCGCTTGTCCAGTGCCGTGGCAGAAGGTTTGCTGCGAGAAGCGAATGTTTTTGGTCGCAAGCAAAAAACCATGTTAGATCAAGTGGCAGCACAAGCCATCTTAGAGACCTTTTTTGAAAGTGGATTTTTAGAGGAAGTCAAACACCTTTCCAAAGAAAATCCTATTGAGTCAACGAACTTACTATAAAGTCAGAAATAGAATATGGAACAAGCATCAGATAATTTAAAAGTGGCCGTGTTAGCAGAAGCATTGCCTTACATTCGCCAATTTGCTGGCAGTACTTTGGTGATTAAATATGGTGGCAATGCCATGACAGACCAAGCGCTTAAAGATGGTTTTGCGCAAGATGTGGCATTGCTAAAATTGGTGGGATTAAACCCCATCGTGGTGCATGGCGGCGGGCCACAAATTAATCAGATGCTCGAACGTGTAGGCAAAGAAGGACAATTTATTCAAGGCATGCGCGTGACTGATGCGGATACCATGGATATTGTTGAAATGGTATTGGGCGGACATGTGAACAATGAAATTGTGTCTATGCTCAATAAGCATGGTGGCAAAGCCGTTGGGTTGAATGGTAAGGATGCGCATTGCATCAAAGCCAAAAAACTATGCATGCACAATGCCCAAGCCAAGTTGGTTGACATTGGGCAGGTTGGTGATATTGAGAGTTTGGATGGTACTTTGATTCGCCAGTTAAGCGAGAATGGTTACATTCCTGTTATTGCCCCCATTGGGGTTGGCAAAGAAGGCGAAGCATTTAATATCAATGCCGATGTGGTGGCAGGGCGTTTGGCCGAAGAGTTACAAGCTGAAAAACTCATTATGATGACGAATATTAAAGGTGTTTTGGACAAAGAAGGCGAGTTGTTAACGCGCATGACACCCAGTAAGATTGACAGCTTGATTGCAGATGGCACCTTGTACGGTGGTATGTTGCCCAAAATCAATTCAGCTTTAGAAGCAGCCAGAAATGGTGTGAATGCGATTCACATTATCGATGGCCGAGTGCCACATGCGCTGTTATTAGAGGTCTTTACCGACAATGGTGTGGGCTCAATGATTTTGTCTGAAGGTTAATATTAAACCAGCTTTTTCTTGAGGTCACCCATGCAAGAATGGATTAATTTATTTCGCTGCGAAGCCAACGTCAGTCAGCTTCGAGCATTTGCATATCGAAAAATCACATTGAGCAATGGCGACATTGTTGATGCCAACTACTCGGCGCGCTGGCATTTGTTACAAGCTTTGTATCAAAATTTTGATGCCAATGACAGGGCGCTCATTCGTTGGTTGCTCAAAGAAGAGTTTAAAGCTTACCAGGACAAGGCGAGCCATTCTGCCTCTTTGAGCATCAGTGTTTTTATGCTGTATCGGGTGATGAAGAAAAAAGATATTTTTTTACTGCACACGGTGGCCATACAAAACAATCGTTTGCGTGATGGTATGGATGTGGAGATGATTTTTGGGCGCAAGCCAAATAGCACCAAGGATTTTTTGAAATTGGCCAGTTTTTCAGGTGATGTTGATGCCAAGCAAACACTTCAAAACATGCATGTATACCAAAGCAAAATTATCCGTAAGGCTTTGCTAAGTCCAAAAGATTATAAGGTTTTTTTTGGAAGTCACCGTTACCCTGAATTGGTGATGAAAATGCAGCGTCATTTGGCCAAAGACATGCAAACCGAACATCTTATTCATCTTGGGCATGCTCAAGCTTGATAATAA
>JASLBZ010000046.1 GCA_030146285.1 Neisseriaceae bacterium
ATATATAGCTTTAAAAATGATTCAGTTCGCTAAACAAGCAAATAATCGATAAACACCAATTAAACACACTGCAAAAAAGATCCTTTACAGTCAAGATAAGCAATCTGGCTTTACCATTTATCGCAGCAATACAAAATAGAGGTACTTTAAAAAAGAAAAATAGACAATGTGTCGTATAACAAAGTATTCATCGTGAGCTGGTTTTATCCTCATCTTGCAATACAACCTTTCTTTTTCTCTTTATTTTTGAACTTATATTCATTTATATTGGCACCTGCTTCACTTTGCAGTATTTGGGCTGTTTTTAAACTGTAACTATCGATTTAATATCATTTATATTCAAAAACAAAAATTTTCTACTAAAAAACCACCAATATTTAACACAAAGTCATCTGTATACCAAATCATTAAAAAATGGCTAGGAAAATCAATCACAGCCTTGATATTGATATGTATTTGCTACGCAATCTATCCTTGGTAACCGGAATTTTTATCAAAAATAAAAGACAGATTGTCACATTGTTTTTACAAATAACTGTTGCACAAATTCTCAATCTCTTTTAAATTCATATTCAGAGGGTGAGTAATCACTCGAAAAAGCCAAGATTACAAAGGCACAAAATAGAATATAGAGTTGAGAGAAGTGTTACGGTTATAAACAAAGCATAACCGGAACAAATACGAGAAAGACGATAGAGAATCGAGCTTCTTGTGTTAATAAGTACCAACAAAAAAACGCATTTGGATACCCTCCAAATGCGTTTTTTTGTGTGTCACACCTTTTTAATCAATCTCATTTACAAAATCACTTCAATGACGAATTTACTGCCAAAATAAGCCAAGACCATTAATACAAAACCTACCACGACCCAAATGGCTGCTTTGCGTCCACGCCAGTTGCTGTAAAAGTGCATCAATAATAAAAAGGCATACACTATCCAAGATAAGATGCCAAAAACAGATTTATGCGTCCACGCAAACGGTGCATTGAAAATCTGATTTGAGAAAAATACACCTCCAATAACGGTGATGGTTAATCCAATAAATCCCAGCTGAATCATTTGGAACATAAGCCGCTCAATGCTCAATAGCGGAGGTAAAAACACCAAAGGTTTGAAATTCTTTCGATGCAGTTGCTTTTCCATATAGATGACCAACCAAGCCATTAATGTTGCCAAACCAAACAAACAATATGACAGCAATGACGCCACAATGTGCAAAACCACATACTGATTTGGCAAAATAACACCTTCAGACTGCCCTGGAAAAACGTACGCACCCGCCAGGCACAACACAGTTAAAGGAAATAAAAACAACTGTAGGCCATTTAATTTGTAAAAAAAACTACCACACCAATACATTAACAACATGATCCAACTCACCAAAGTCAAAGCATGTCCAAAGCTCAACACCATAAAGCCTTTGCTCACCAGTGGCTGCCATATCCAAAAACCATGCAGCAATAAAACCGGTGCTAACAGCATCAATTCTTGTTTTTGTGGATAGATTTTTCCCTCTGCAGGATGCGTCCAAAACCGTATGACATAAACGCTTAATACCGCATAAATCACGACCAAGGTAATAAATATATAATTCATACCATCTCTTTCTGATTATCTTGTGCATATCTTTAATGCACTAGCTCGTGTAAAATACCAGGTAATTTTATCAGGTTATTCACCCTATTGGTGCAGTCAATATTAAGGATTAGCATGTTAGACAATCTTTCTAGTCGTTTAAGTAAAATGGTCAAAACCATGCGTGGGCATGCTCGTTTGACTGACGATAATATTAAAGATGCATTACGCGAAGTACGCATGGCATTGCTTGAAGCTGACGTTGCCTTGCCTGTTGTTAAAGATGTCATGGCCCAAATCAAAGAAAAAGCCATGGGCCAAGAAGTCATTGGTAGCTTAAAGCCCGGTCAAGCATTTATTGGGGTTGTTAATGATGTACTGACTGAGCTTATGGGCTCAGAAAACCACAGTTTAAATTTAGCCGCAGTTCCTCCTGCCATTATTTTGATGGCGGGTTTGCAAGGTGCGGGTAAAACTACCACTGTTGGTAAATTGGCACGTTTATTGAAAAATGACCACAAGAAAAAAGTCTTGGTGGTCTCTGCTGACGTTTATCGCCCTGCTGCTATTGAGCAATTGCGCTTACTGGCAGAACAAGTTGAAGTTGAATTTTTTGCATCCGATGTATCGCAAAAGCCTGTTGATATTGCTGCTGCTGCATTGGATTATGCGAAAAAACAATTTTTTGATGTATTAATGGTCGACACGGCAGGTCGATTGGCGATTGATGAAGCCATGATGGCTGAAATTCAAGCCTTACATGCTTCACTGAATCCCATTGAGACTTTGTTTGTGGTCGATGCCATGCAAGGTCAAGATGCGGTCAATACAGCCAAGGCCTTCAATGAAGCCTTGCCTTTAACCGGCGTTATTTTGACCAAGATGGATGGTGATGCCCGTGGTGGTGCTGCCTTATCTGTTCGCCACGTTACTGGCAAACCCATTAAGTTCTTGGGCGTTGGCGAAAAAGTAACAGGTTTAGAAGCCTTTCACCCAGACCGTCTGGCCAGCCGTATTTTGGGCATGGGCGATGTTTTAACCTTGATTGAAGATGTTCAAAAAGGCATTGACCAAGACACTGCTGCTGAAATGGCTAAAAAGCTGCACAAAGGCAAAGGTTTTGATTTAAATGACTTTAAAGCACAAATTCAGCAAATGAAAAACATGGGTGGCATTGAGTCCTTGTTGTCAAAAATGCCAGGACAAATGGGCGAACTTTCAAAACATGTTCCAGAAGGCACGGCTGAAAAAGCCATGGGCTCTGTGGAAGCCATTATTAACTCCATGACTCCCAAAGAGCGCAGCAATCCATTGTTGATTAAAGCACAGCGTAAACGCCGCATTGCGATGGGTTCTGGCGTCACGGTTCAAGATGTCAATAAAATGCTCAAACAGTTCGAACAGTCACAAAAAATGATGAAGCAACTGACCAAAGGCGGCATGGGCAAATTGATGAAGATGGCACAAGGCATGAAAGGCTTAATGCCGAAGTAATGACTCAACTTCCCACAACAACACCCCACATCAAGAAATATTTATTGATTACCATGGGTGTGATAATCGCTGCTGTTCTTGGTTATCAGTTGTGGGAAGAATTTATTCCACTGATTGAAATGATGCTGAGCCCCCACGTCAGTCATGAAGCACTGCTGGCTCACGTGCGTTCACACGACATTCGCATTGGCATTTTACTGGTATTGCTAACCGCTGTTTTGTGTGCAATTCCAGGCCCACCAACATCCATTCTTGGCATCCTAATTGGGGTTTGTTATGGCCCTTATTGGGGCAGTTTGATGAATATCGGTGGTAACACCATTGGCAATGTCTTGTCCTTTTTGATTTTGCGTAAATTCAACATTATCGACTCTTCGCACAAAAAAAACCGTTGGGTGCAGATGATTGCCAAAGCAAAACATCGCAAAGCAGGTATTGCGATTGCCTATATGATTCCTGTCGTCCCCTCTTTTTTGGTGAATTTCACCGCCAGTTTGCTCAGCATTCCATTACGAAAACTGTTGCCTCTGATGCTCATTGGCGTATCGCCCAGTTCTATTTTGTATGCTTTTGGTGGCGATGCTATTTTCAAAGGGCATTTTGGCACGGCCATGATATTGATTGCTTGTGTGGCCATTTCTCTTTTGTTTGTCAAACTCATCCAACAAGACAAAAAGCGACATACAAAACATTAATGCTTTAAAGATAAATCAATAGGCAGCCTGTACACGTTCAGGCTGCCTATTTTTTATTCGTATATTGATAAACAATGCTATTGATTTTGTCGTATCCACTTGAGCCATGCTTCAAAGACACAAGGTTGCAACCCTGCGATCACAGAACGCTTAAAGACATGCTCCCCACTCCAAAAAGCATCGCCTTCCAAAGTGGCTAAGTTTCCGCCAGCTTCTTCAAAAATCAATGCGCCTGCAGCATAATCCCACAGTTTTTGACCACCATGAACATAAACATCATAGCGTCCTGCTGCCAAGTAACACCAATCTAAGGTACTAGAGCCCATACTGCGCTGAGAGCCACATGGTGCTAAGGTTTGCATACGGCTGGATAATTTGCCACTTCTCAAATATTTGACTTCAACACCGGCAATGGCTTCAGACAAAGGTCGCAAAGAGGATTTAATGGGCAATTTAATGCCATTTAAAAAAGCACCTTGATGACGCGCAGCATAGAACATTTCATTGATAGCAGGGTTGAAAATGGCAGCCAATTCGCTTTTACCATCGACCACATACGCAACTGACAAAGCAAAATGCGGTAAGCCATTTACAAAATTGGTGGTACCATCAATAGGATCGACCACCCACAAACCACTTTTATTTTGTTCCCACAAAGTTTGCTGCTCATTCTCAGTCATTTCTTCACCGAGCATGGGGCAGTTAATGATGTCAGGCAGCATTTGAGCAAAGGCATCTTGAGCGGCCAAATCCGCCTCGGTATACAAAGTACCGTCGGCTTTTTTACTGCTACCCACTTGTAAGAATCGGGGCATCACTTCGGTTTGTGCAACATGCCGCACCACTGTTAGCAATTTATCTAACACGCTTGCTATCCCTTCCTGTGCCAATCATTTAAAATAAAAGTCCATATTAACCAGTTTCATCTTAACTTATCAAACTCTATTTATGCCAAGATTTTTTGTTCGTCACGTTTTAACTGTCAACCAGACCATTGAGCTTCCAGATACCGTGGTTCGCCACCTGCACGTCTTGCGTGTCAGACTGGAGGATGAGATTATTCTATTCAATGGTGATGGCTTTGATTACCGTGCCCAGTTATTGGATATTCAAAAACGATCTGCAACTGCAAACATTCTAAAAAAACAAGAGAATACCAAAGAATCACCTTTGCATTTCACTTTGGTTCAGGCGATTTCCAGCGGTGACCGAATGGAATTCACCTTACAAAAAAGTGTTGAGTTAGGTGTCCATGTGATTCAGCCCATCAGCACCGAACGCTCTATTGTGCGATTACAAGGTGAGCGGGCTCAAAAACGCGTAGAGCGCTGGCAAGAAATTATTATTTCAGCATGTGAGCAATGTGGCCGCTCTCGCATCCCCCAAGTTTTACCCATTTTAAGCCTAAAAGAATACTTACAAACGCTTGATGTTTCCCATGACAGCACCCATATTAACTTATTATTAAGTATCGCAAAAAACGAAGGCATTCATGCCATCACTCCCCACCCCAAAAGCATTACGCTCATGGCAGGACCTGAAGGTGGCTTAAGCGACAAAGAAGAAGGTGATATTTTTGCTGCTGGTTTTCAGCCACTGACTTTGGGTCCGAGAATTTTGCGTACCGAAACTGCTGCAATGACGGCGATGGCAGCCATGCAAGCTCTGTGGGGGGACTTTCACTAACACAGAGGACTTATGTACCCGACCGAACGCTTTAATGCTTATTCCCACTTGGTGGGCACTGTACTGGCGGTGATTGGCACAGTATTCTTATTAATCAAATCGGTAGACAGCCATTCAGCTGCACGCATTGTTAGCTCTGCCATTTATGGTACATCCTTAATTGTACTGTATGGATTTTCAACGTTTTACCACAGCATTTGGCGACCAAAAGCCAAAGGCATTTTGCAAAAATTTGACCATTGTTCTATTTATATACTGATTGCAGGGACGTACACGCCATTTGCTTTAGTCACACTGCCTGATGCGTGGGGTTGGTCTATTTTTGGGGTTTCTTGGGGTTTGGCTTTGTTTGGTATTATCCAAGAAGTCACTTATGGACGCGTCTCACCATCACGCTGGTTGTCTTTGGTATTGTATGTGGTGATGGGCTGGTTGATTTTGGTGGCCATCAAACCTCTGACCACGTATTTATCAAATGGTGGTTTATTTTGGCTGGTGCTCGGTGGCTTGGCTTACAGCATTGGGATTTATTGGTTTATCAACGATACCAAAATCAAACACGGTCATGGTATTTGGCACATTTTTGTATTGGTCGGCAGTATTTGTCACTTTATCTGCATTTACTTTTACTTATAAACACAGCCAAACAAAAAAAGGCAGCCTTTTCAGGCTGCCTTTACTTTTGCAATCACGGTGCTGATTTAGCCCCAAAGCGGACGCCAGCTCAATGGCACGCGGAAACGCGAACCTGATAAAGCAGCTTGAAAGCCCAAGAAACAGAAAACAACGTGAGCCACGCCCAATAACAACATCAATGGGTAGCCAATAAAAATCAACATCAA